>NZ_BAAGZM010000023.1:0-18461 GCF_054778495.1 Hymenobacter agri | reverse complement strand
CCGCCCAGCGCCGCTACCGACGACACGTGCACCAGCCGGATGCCCGGCCGCTCCAAGCAGGCATCGACCACGGCGGCCGTGCCCTGCACGTTCACGGCCAGCAGCTGGTCTTCATCCTGCGGGGCGTACGATACCAACCCGGCGCAATGAAATACATGCGTCACCTCGGCGGTGAGGGCGGCCCGCAGCTGCTCGGTATCGAGCAGGTCGCCGGCCACCCACTCCACGCCCGGCACTGCCGGGGCCGGCACCGGCCCGCGGTGTAGTGCTCGTACGGCCAGGCCGCGCGCCCGCAATGCCTGGAGCAGAAAAGAACCAATGAGGCCGGTACCGCCCGTGACGAAAACCATGGGTTAACAGTTAGAATAAACGGTTTCCGATAAGTGCAGCGGCCACCGGGCCCCGTGCAAAGCGCTTCGCCCGCCGCTCGGTAGCCATGCAACGTCCGCTACAGCGTATTATTCAGCAGCGGCAGCTTCAGCAGTTTTTCCAGGTGCGGCTGAGACAGCGTACGCTTCAGGAGCGTATCGGTATGCCGCAGGTGGTGGGTATCGGTTCCCACAAAGTCGACCAGCCCGCCGTCGACCAGCTGCTCGGCCACCCTTTTCGCTGCCGGGGAGTAGTAGCCCGCCAGCGAGTTCAGGTTTACCTGCAGCAAAATGTCATACTCGTGCCGCATCTTTTCAATTTCAGCAAAGCGTCCGTAGAGGTAGGTGTAGCGTTCGGGGTGGGCCAGCACCGGGCGGTAACCCTGCGCCTTCATTTCAAACACGATTTCGTAGAAGTTCAGCGGCTCGTTCATGTACGAGGTTTCGAACAGCAGGTAGCGCTTTTCGCCGCCAAAGGTTAGCATCTCCGTCCCGTCGGCCAGCTTCCGGCCCAAAAACTCGTCGAGGTAGTATTCGGCGGCGCACTCCAGCGCCACATCATGCAGCCCGGCGGCGGCGGCTTCGGTGCGCAGCAGCTCCAGCGCCGCCCGGATGCCCTCCGGGGTATTGCGGTAGAAGTCGCCCATGATGTGCGGGGTCATCACCAGCTTGCGGTAGCCCAGGTCGCGCAAAGCCCGCAGCAGCTCGAGCGAATGCGCGACGGTTTCGGCCCCATCGTCGAGGCCCGGTAGCAGGTGCGAATGCATGTCGGCCCCCAGCAGCGCCAGGGCCGCAGGCGCGCCCGCTGCCGCTACCGCAGGCGCATCAGCGCTTTCGCCACCAAAGAGTCGTTTCCAGAACGAAGCCATTGCCCGCTCAGCCGTTAGGTAAAGAGCTTTTTCAGCTTCTGGCCAAACGTCAGCGCCTTTGCCGCCGGCTCCTCGTAGTAGCCCTGCCCGTATGCTCCGTAGCCGTAGCCGTAGCCATAGCCATAGCCGTAGCCGTAGCCGTAGCCGCTGCCACCCTGCGCATCGTTGAGAATGGTGCACATGCGCGTGAAGTTGTTGCTGCGCATCAGCCGGTTCATGTTTTTGAGGAAGGCTTTGCGCGAATACCCGGCCCGCACGATGTACAGCGGAATATCGGCTTTGCGCATAATCAGAATGCCATCCGTTACCAGGCCTACCGGCGGCGTATCAATCAGAATGACGTCGTAGGTCTTGAACAGCTCTTCCAGCATCTTATCAAACCGGTCGCTCAAAATCAGCTCCGACGGGTTAGGCGGGGTGGGCCCGGCCGAGATAAACTGCAGCGACTCGATTGAAGTAGGCTGAATGCACTCCTGCACCGTGTGCCGCTCAATCAGCACCGTGCTCACGCCCCGGGTGTTCTCGGCACCGAAGGCCAGGTTCACCTTGGGCTTGCGCATATCCAGGTCGAGAATAATGACTTTCTGCCCCGACAAGGCAATGATGCCGCCCAGGTTTACGGTAACGAAGGTTTTGCCCTCGCCCGAGATGGTCGACGTCACCGAAATCAGCCGCTTCTTTTTGGAGGAGCTGATAAAGTCCAGGTTCGTCCGAATTGACCGGATGGATTCGGAAATGGCCGATTTGGGGTTCTTATCCACCACCAGCCGCGACACCTCCATCTTCTCCTTGTCGTAGGTCGGAATGATGCCCAGCACCGAGGCTTTGGTGCTGCGCTCCAGCTCGCGCACGTTCGTCACGGTGTTGTGCATGAAGTAGCGCACGGCAATCAGCCCCAGGCCCAGAATCAGCCCGCCGATGATGCCAACGGCATATACCAGCAGGCGATTAGGCGAAATGGGCGCGGCCGGCAGCGAAGCCGGCGACAAAATCTGGAAATCGGCAATGCTGCCGGCTTTCTGAATGTTGAAGTCAATCTTTCGCCCAAAGAGCATTTCGTAGTTTTTCCCGTATTGCTCCAGCGGGCGCTTCAGCCGCGAAAGCTGCGTCGCGATTTCGGGCATTTTCTCGAGCTGCGCGTTCATCTTCGCCCGCTGCTCGTTGAGCAGGTCGAGCTGCCGGCGCACCAGCTTTTGGTCCTGCACCAGCAGGCGCTTAATGTTCCGGCGCGTGTACGCCAGCTCGGCAATTGCCCGCTGCACCCCCTCGGTTCGCTCCGTTTGCGAGCGAAGCAGGCGAATCAGGTACCACTGCTGGTTGTTCAGCTCCGTCAGGGCCTGCCCCAGCTGCGGGTCTTCGATGCCGGCCAGCCCGGGCAGCGTCTGCTCTACCGTTTCATCTTCCGAGTTGGTAATGCTTTGCCGGTTGGCCAGCCGACTAATCTCAGCCAGCAGGTTCAATTTTTGCTCCAGCTTGGGCCGGTCTTCTTCCAGCTTCTCCAGCTTGTTGGCGAGGGTGGACATATCCCCTTCCACGTTGGACGTCTTGGCTACTTCGGTAAACTGCTGCAGGTTATTCTCGGCCTGCTGCAGCTTGCTTTGCGTCTCATTCAGCGTCTGCTCCAAAAACCGGAGCGATGCTTCGGTCGATTCTTTTTTCCGGGCCAGTTTTTCCTGCCGGTATACCGTGTCAATCTTGTTGACGATGCTTTGCGCTTTGACCGGATTGAAATCCTTGAAAGAAATCTGAATGGTATTAGCGTCCGGATTCACGATTTCGACTGCCAGGTTACGGTCAAGATAAGAATTGACCGTGCCTTCGTCCTGAATGGTAAAGTGGTAGTCTTCCTCACGGCTGGCATCGGTGAAATACGCCGTTGGCGTAATCACCAAGCGAATTCCGGGCAGCACGATGGGCTGCCCGAGCTTATACTCGCTGCTGCCGCTACGCCCCGGCCCGGCGTAGTCTAAGGCGAAGCGCTGCCCATCCAGAAATTTCACGTTGAACTTCCGGTTATACAGGCTGGGGTCGGTTATCTTATACTGTACCTGAAAAGGCGTCACCCCGTACAGCTCCGATTCGAGCACCGTGCCCTGCACATAGTAATTTACGTCGAGCGACAGCGTGTCTTTCAGCCGCTTGTAGATGATGCCTGATTTAATCAGCTCCACTTCGCCGGCCAGCTTGCTGCCCCGGGCCTTGTCGGCCACGGGCGCCATCTGGCCGGTCAGGCCCAAATCTTCGGCCCGGGCCCGCTCGTCGATTTTCAGCAAAGAAGCCGACTGGTAGACCGGCTTGGTATAGCGCAGGTACAGCCACGACGCCGTGGTACCGAGCGCCACCAGCAGCAGCAGCCAGAGAAGGCTGCGGCGGGCCACCAGCACCAGCGTCGAAAGGTCCAATCCACCGGCCTGGTCGTCGTCACCCTCAGCCGCATTGGCAACGGGTACTGCCGGAGTTGCCCCTCCTGCGCCCGTTGTTGCATTACGGATAAGTTCTTCTAATTCCGAATTTTCGTTCATAACGACGGTAATAATGTTTTTGCTGGCAAGAACTCAGACCTCTCAACCGCTATTCCTGATAACCAGCGCAAGGGCAAGGATATATTATTTTCTAACCTGAGAAATAATAAAGAACGTTGAAGTCAGGATAAGGCTACTCAGGCTGAGCAGCGGGGCCGCATCGGTCAGCGCGTCCAGGAACGGACGGCGAATTGGCTCAACGTAAATGATGTCGTTGGGCTCGACCTGCAGATTGGCGCGCCGCATGCCGTTCAGCGTAGATAAGTCGACCTGCTGCACCCGGGGGTTTTTCAAATCGCCCCGGATAATCCGAATGTTATCCGCCCGCCCGCCATTGCGGTAGAAATTACTGCTGCCGGCTCCTCCTCCGTCAATTCCGCCCGCCAGGGCCAGTACCTCCAGCAGGTTCATGTTGTCGTTGGCCAGCGAAATAACCTGCCCGCCGGCCGCGCCCAGCACAATTACCCGGTTGTTGGTAACCCGTGTCGTCACGAACGACTCTTTGTAGTACACGTCGAACATGCGGGCCAGCATGCTATCGGCCTGCAGCAACGACAACCCGCTCAGTTTCACCCGGCCCACCATTGGCAGCAACGCAGTGCCGTCGGCATACACCAGAAACTCGGAGGCCCCGGCGCTGCTCCCGGTCTGGCCGGTAGTTCGGGTTGTGCTGCGCGTGCCGCCGGTTGCGCCGCCCTGGCTGCCGGTGGCACTGCGGCTGGGAAGGGGGCCGCTGGGCTGGCCAAACGGCAGTTCGCCGTTGGGGTCGAGAATACGTTCCCCTTTATTGGTATTTACCCGAACTTCTACGTAATCATTCGGTTGAATAACGTAGTTGCGCTCCGAGCGATTGACGGCGATGCGCAATTTGGTGCTATCAAGCTGGCGGCCCTGGCTATCGGTTAGCCGAAACAACGTTCGCTTCTGATAGTACTGTGATGATGCGCACGAGGACAATAGGAGCACCATGAACGGCAGGGCGAGTGCCCAGTTCCGCAGGCAGCGGCGAAGAATAGATTGCGGCATCAGGCCAGATTATAATGCAAAAGCGAGTAGCAAGCTGGAATTCTGTCGGAGCCGATGCCCACAACTTCCCCCAAAAAGCCTCAAAAGTAACGCTTTTGCCGCGCCCGTTCAAGGCTAACCCCTTGCCAAACCTTTCCAGCGTCCATTTCCAACGCCCAGAATCGTACTTTCGTGTCCCCAATGCTGTTGCTTGGCAGTAAGAGCGTTGGTATCGCCAGCCTTTTTCTAAAATCCCACCTTTTGTTCTTTAATACCCAATGGAAGCCGTAGCGACCGAAAACCAGACCATGATTGCGCAGATGGTGCGCGACTTTGGCGCCCAGCACATCAAGCCTAACATGATGAAATGGGATGAGAGCCAGGAATTTCCCATCGATGTATTTCACAAGCTCGGCGAGCTCGGCCTGATGGGCGTGCTTGTGCCGACGGAATACGGCGGCTCGGGCTTTGGCTACAGCGAATACGTGACGGCCATCGTGGAGCTCTCCAAGATTGACGGCAGCATTGGCCTGAGCATGGCGGCCCACAACTCGCTGTGCACCGGCCACATCCTGCAGCACGCCTCGGAAGAGCAGAAGCGCAAATACCTGCCCAAGCTGGCTTCGGGCGAATGGATTGGCGCCTGGGGCCTCACCGAGCCCAACACCGGCTCCGACGCCGGCAACATGCGCACCGTGGCCGTGCTCGACGAGAGCGGCGAACACTACATCCTCAACGGCGCCAAAAACTTCATCACCCACGGCAAATCCGGCAATGTGGCCGTCGTTATTGCCCGCACCGGCGAAGTGGGCGACTCGCACGGCATGACGGCCTTCATCATCGAGCGCGGCACGCCGGGCTTCGAGGCCGGCCGCAAGGAAGATAAGCTGGGCATGCGCGCCTCCGAAACCACCGAGCTGATTTTCACCGACTGCAAAGTGCCGGTTGAGAATGTCATCGGTAAAGTGGGCGACGGCTTCGTGCAGAGCCTGAAGGTGCTCGACGGCGGCCGCATCAGCATTGCGGCTCTCAGCCTGGGCATTGCGATGGGCGCCCTGGAGGCCGCCACCAAGTACAGCAAGGAGCGCCACCAGTTCAACCAGCCCATCAGCAACTTCCAGGGCATCAGTTTCAAGCTGGCCGACATGGCGACCGAGGTAGAGGCGGCCAGCCTGCTCACCTACCGCGCCGCCGACATGAAGGACAACGGCCAGAACGTGAACCTGGAATCGGCCATGGCCAAGCTCTACGCTTCGGAAGTGGCCGTGCGTACTGCCAACGAGGGCGTGCAAATCTTCGGCGGCTACGGCTACACCAAAGACTACCCCGCCGAGAAGTATTACCGCGACGCCAAGCTGTGCACCATCGGCGAAGGCACCAGCGAAATTCAGAAGCTGGTTATCGCCCGCGCCCTGCTCAAATAAGACCGCAGATTAAACGGATTTTCGCGGATTTAACAGATTTTTGGTGGTTCTGCCGGTTTTCCGGCCAGGCTTGAAAAGGGCCTGATGGCTACGTGAGCGGCGAAACCACAAAAAATCTGTTAAATCCGTTAGAATCTGTTAAATCTGTGATTTATCTTTGCGGCCCGGTTTAGGCCGCACTCCTCAGAAAACTCCCTCATTCCCTGATATGATTATCGTTCAAATCAAAGACAACGAATCGGTTGACCGCGCTCTGAAGCGTTTCAAGAAGAAATTTGAGCGCACCGGCGTGCTGAAAGAGCTGCGTCGTCGCACGTTCTTCCAGAAGCCCAGCATCACGCAGCGCAAGATGAAGCAGAAGGCCGTGTACAAACTGGCTACCTACGGCCAGGACAACAACGAATAGCCTTTCGGATTCGCACCGCGTTTTCTGAACGGAGAACCGGCCGCTTTGCTCGCATGAGCAAGCCGGCCGGTTTTTTCGCGTCCGGAATTTTCTGCGGATGAGTTGCTCCCAATCAAAAAAATGCTACCTTGAATGCCCGGCCCACCCGCCGGGCATTTTTGTTGACTGGTATGCAGGCATTTCTCGATTTTCTGCGCTTTGAGCGGCGCTACAGTGCCCACACATTGGTATCGTACCAGACGGACCTGGGCCAGTTTGCCGCCTATCTAAAGTCAGCCTACGAGCTTGATGACCTCGCCCAGGCCACCCACGCCTTGATTCGCGGCTGGGTAGTGGAGCTGATGCAGGACAACCTCGACCCGCGCACCGTGAACCGCAAGGTGGCCTGCCTGCGCTCCTACTACAAGTTCCTGTTGCGCACGGGCGCCATTGCCAGCAACCCCATGCTGCGCATCACCGCCCCAAAAATGGCCAAGAAACTGCCCGAATTCGTGCCCGAGGAGGCCTTGAACGGCCTGCTCAACTCCTTTGAGTTCGGCGATGACTTTGCCGGCCGGCGCGACCAGCTCGTGCTGGAAATGCTCTACGGCACCGGCATTCGCCTCTCGGAGCTTATTGGCATTCAGGACCACGACATCAGCCTCGGGGCGGCCACCGTGCGCGTAACCGGTAAGGGCAACAAGCAGCGCCTCGTGCCGCTAAATCCCACCCTGCTGCGCGTAATTGAGGACTACCAGGCTCGCCGGGCGCTTGAGTTTGGCACCACCGCGGGCCCATTGCTGCGCACCGACAAGGGCGACGCGCTGTACGAGAAGTTTGTGTACCGCACCGTGCAGCGCTACCTGAGCCAGATTACGACTTCGCGGGCGCAGCAGCACCCGCACGCGCTGCGGCACGCCTTTGCCACCCACCTGCTGGGCAAAGGGGCCGACTTGAATTCCATCAAGGAACTATTAGGCCACGCCAGCCTGGCGGCCACGCAGGTGTACACGCACTTGTCCGTCGACCGCCTGAAATCCGTATTTCAACAGGCCCACCCGAGGGCCTGAGTTTTCTTCACTCTTTATACCTCTAAATCACCCACCTTATGAAAGTACAGATGCATTCGGTGCATTTCGACGCCGACAAAAAACTGCTTGATTTTGTGCAGCAACGTTTGAATAAGCTGGAAACTTTTTACGACAAGGTGACCGAAGGCGAGGTCATCATGCGTCTCAACAACAAAGATGGTATCGAGAACAAAACCGTCGAGATAAAGCTGCTGGTACCCGGCAACATCCTCTTCAGCCAGGAAGACGCCGCTTCGTTCGAAGCCGCCGCCGACGCCGCCACTGAGAACCTGCGCCGCCAGATTACTAAGCACAAGGAAAAGGCGATGGCGCATTAATTTTTAGCTGTTAGCTGACAGCTATTAGCCATTAGCTTTTGTAGCCAATACATGAAAAAGCCCCGCCTGACAAAATCAGGTGGGGCTTTTTTTGCTGAATCAACGAGAAGCTAACTGCTAATTACAAACCGAACTCAGCCTTAATCTGAGGCACGTAGTCGAGCTTTTCCCAGGTAAATGTCTCGAAGGTTTTGGTTTCGCCGCCGGGCATCACCACGTTCACGGTGCCGGGCTGGCGGCCCATGTGGCCGTAGGCGGCGCTTTGGGCGAAGATGGGGTTCTGCAGGCCGAAACGCTTCACGATGGCGTAGGGGCGCAGGTCGAACAGCTTGTTCACCTTCTCGGCTACTTCGCCGTCAGTCATGGGATGGCCGCTGGCATTTTTGGCTTTGATGGTGCCGTAGGTCGTCACGAACACGCCCACGGGCTGGGCTACGCCGATGGCGTAGGCTACCTGCACCAGGGCCTGGTCGGCCACGCCGGCGGCCACCAGATTTTTGGCGATATGCCGGGCCGCGTAAGCAGCCGAGCGGTCTACTTTCGACGAGTCTTTGCCCGAGAAGGCACCGCCGCCGTGGGCACCCTTGCCGCCGTAGGTATCGACGATGATTTTACGGCCGGTGAGGCCGGAGTCGCCGTGCGGGCCGCCAATCACGAACTTGCCCGTGGGGTTGATGTGGTAGGTAATCTGGTCGGTGAACAGGGCCTGCACGTCGGCGCTCAAGCCGGCTTTCACGCGCGGGATGAGGACGGCCAGAATATCGGCTTTGATTTTGGCCAGCATTTTCTCCTCCGAGGCATCGAAGTCGTCGTGTTGCGTGCTGATGACGATGGTGTCGATGGCCTCGGGCTTGTGGTCGTCGGAGTAGCGAATGGTGACCTGGCTCTTAGCGTCGGGGCGCAGGTAGGGCATATCCGTCTTTTCGCGGCGAATGGCGGCGAGCTCCTGCAACAGGCGGTGCGAGAGGTCGAGGGCCAGGGGCATGTAGCTGGCCGTTTCGTGGCTGGCGTAGCCGAACATCATGCCCTGGTCGCCGGCGCCCTGGTCTTCATCCTTGGCACGCTCCACACCCTGATTGATGTCTGGCGACTGCTCGTGCAGGCGGTTCATCACCTCGCAAGTGTCGGCGTTGAACAGATATTCAGGCTTGTCGTAGCCGATGCGGCGAATGGTTTCACGCACAATGGGCTCGGCATCGACGTGGGCTTTCGATTTGATTTCGCCGGCTACCAGCGCAAAATCGGTAGTAACGAGGGTTTCGCAAGCAACTTTGCTGGTGGGGTCCTGGCGCAGGTACTCGTCGAGAATGGCGTCAGAAATCTGGTCGGCAACTTTATCGGGGTGGCCTTCCGAAACCGATTCGGAAGTGAACAGATAGGGCATGAAAAGCGCGAAAAGGGCGGAAGAGAGGAAAAACAAGCGCCCGCCGGGCCGAAACCGGCAGGCGGGCGCGGCACAAAACTACGGAAAATCGGCCTATTAGCAGTAGCCGACGATGGCATTCGGCACATTCGCCGCCCAATTGATTCGCCAAGCGGCTTTGCGCCTAACGGCGGCCGCTGCCGGCGCTACAGACGCGCCAGGCGGCCGCCATCAACCACGAGCGTGGTACCGTGCACAAAGCTGGCCTCGGCCGAAGCCATGAAGGCAATAGCGGCGGCCAGCTCGGCGGGCGTGCCCACGGTGGCTTTGTCGACTTGCTCGGCGCCACTCTTCACGTTGGGGTTGCTCCAGAGCATGGGCGTGTCGACGGCGCCGGGGGCCACGGCATTGATGCGGGTTTGCTTGCGGTCGAGCTCGATGCTCATACCGCGCACAAAGGCTTCGAGGCCGCCTTTGCTGGTGGCGTAGGGCACCACGTTGGCCGTAGTTTGATGCGCGTGCACCGAGCTGATGGCCACAATAGCGCTGCCTTGGGGCATATGCGGCAAACAAAGCTGCGTGAGCTGCACCAGCGAGCGCAGGTTCACCAGCATTAGTTCATCCCACTTGGGCAGGGGCAGGTCGGCAAGCGGGTCGAAGGTCATCATGGCGGCATCGGCCACCAGCACATCGATGCGGTGGTATTTGGCCAGCACTTTATGGATGGTGGCCGTGATGGCGCGGGGCTTCATCAGGTCGCAGGACATGAAGACGGCCTTGCCGCCGGCTTTGGTGATTGCCCGGACGGTTTCGAGGCCGTCGGCGCGGTCGCGGCCCAGGGCCACCACGGTACCGCCCTCGGCCGCGAGCCGCTCGCAGGTGGCCCGGCCAATGCCGGAAGTGCCGCCCGTAACGACGCATATTTTATCGGTGAAGCGCATCAGTAACAAATAATAAAATGGAGCAGGCCAGCCAGTGCAAAGCCCACATGCTAAGCTCAACCACCAGCGGCCGGATTTGTGCGAGCCGGCGGCGCCGAATTAGGCCGTGGCCTGCACCGGCGGGCTCAGCTTTTCGCACACCAGCACCACGGGCCGGCCGCGCAGGTCGGTAGTGGCAAACAAATAAACGTCGCCCCCCTCCCGGATGCCGGTGCGCCGCCGGAAGTCGGCCACCGAATCGGGGAAGTTGCGGGTGGTGACGTGGGCGCGGGCCTCGGGGCCCAGATGGGCTTTCAGGGCGGTACCGTCGGCTTTTTCAACGGCCAGAATCTTAAACACACGCCCCGGAAAGTCGGCCCGCAACACATCCGACGTGTACAAATGGCTGTGCTGGTGCAGTTTTAGCAGCTCGAAGGCCGTGCCGATACTGCGGAAAGCACCCGCCTTGAGCACGGCGGCGTTGGGCTCGTAGAGGTACTGCTGGGCCTCGGCGTAGCGCGGCGTGGCGCGGGCTTCGCGGGCGCGGTTGAGGCGGAATTCCTGCTGGGTGCCGTCGCGGCGCAGGTTCAGGGCGTAGCGCTCGGGGTCGATGGCGGGCTCGTGGCCCAACTCATAGAGTACCTCCTTCACCTCGTTGTCAACGGCCACCACCCACAGGCGGCGCACGTGGCCCAGGCCCTGCACCGCCTGCTCAATATCAAGCATGGGCGAGGTTTTGAGCAGCACCTTATCGGCCTTGTGCAGCAGCAGGGGCAGCAGCTTAGCCACATCGGGCTCGCAGTCGCGCAACAGAAAAATCTTGCGGGCGGCCGTATCGCGCCGGGCCGGGTCGAGGTAGAGCCAGTCGTAATGCTGTGGGCTTTCCTTGAGAAAAGCCACGGCATCGGCGGCGTGCACGGCCACGTTATTGATGCCGAGTTGGGCAAAATTGTAGCGCACCACTTCGGCCAGGGCCGGGTTGCGCTCCACGTAGTCGACGTGAGCCACCCGGGCGGCAAAGGCAGCCGAGTCGGCCCCGAAGCCGCCGGTGAGGTCGGCTAGCCGGGCGCCGCTCACCAGCCCGGCTTTAAACTCGGCCGTGCGGGTAGAGGAAGCCTGCTCGACCGAGAGGGCCGGCGGAAAAATCAGGTCGGGGTTGTCGGCCCAGGTGGGCAGCTTGGTGCGGGCCTTCTGGCGAGCCTGAATCTGGCGCACAAGTTCGGGCACGGGCAGGCCGGGGTGGCGGCGGGCTTGGAGGGCCAAATGAGCGGGGTCGTCGTGCAGGTGCGCGGCAACGTACCGCCGGGCCGCTTCGGGCAAGGGGTAATCCATCGAAAACCTATACGGAAAAACGCGGCGCCTAGCGCACCGCCCAACGCAGGCCCAGCGTGGGCTGGCCGGTGCGCAGCTGGCCTACGTCGAGGCCGGCGGGCTTCAGGCGGGGCCACACGGCGCCGTGGCCAGTGTGGTTAGTACCGTTGTAGGCCCCCACCGCGCGCAGGAAGTAGCTGTTGGTGTTGCGGTTGATGAACAGGGTAGCTACCAGGCTGGCCACGAACACGCCGGCCGCAATTTGCTGGGTGGCGCCATTGAAATACTGGCGCTCGCCGTGGGCAAAAATTTGCTGGCCGTACAGGCCAAACGAGCCGACGGCTACGATGCGGTCAATCAGGAACTGGGTTTTCTGGCGCTTGTAGTAGTCGAGCTGGTCGAGGGCTTCTTCATTGCCGGCCAGCAGCGGGCGCAGCCGCTGGCCAAAGAAGCCGGCGTTCACGTAGTTCTCGCCCGTGGCGCCGGGCGGCAGGAAATAGAAGTTCTGCTGATGGCCATTCAGCCCGCGCTGGGCATCTTCGGGCAGCAGGCGAATAGTGGAAACATCGCCGGTGGCCTGCTGGGCCAGCGCAGGTTGTAGCAGGCCTAAAAACAGCGCTACTGCCAATGCGGCGCATCGGCTAACCGGTGCAACTACCGGTAAGAAAGACTGGTGCATACGTACAAATATACGCGTGTAGCCAGCGGCTGGCCGCGGTGCAGCACCGATTAACCGCAGGCTTTTCTAACCAATGCGCGCGAGTGTGCGTTCTGACGTTGACCAGTAGCTACATTTAGCAGCTATTCACGCTTCTTCAACTTCATTTTCCATTATGAAAACGTCCTTTTCAACCCGCCAGTCGCTTCTTATTGCAGTAGCTCCGCTGCTGGCACTGGCAGCCTGCAGCAAAACCGATACTCCGGCCATTACCCCCGTAGCCGATACCGGCCGGGTGCTGACATCCCACGCCGCAGCTGCTGCGAATACCACGCTCACGGCCTTCGTGAATGATACCCAAATCAGCCAGCTTAGCTACGGGCAAAGCAGCGCTTACGTGACGGTGAATGCCGGCAGCCCCACCCTGCGCATCAACAACGGCACCCAGGTGGCCACCACGCAAACCCTGAATGTTGCTAAAAACCAGAATTATTCGGTTTTCGAATACTCGCCCGCAGCCACTATCGGCAGCCTGGCCCTGCTCACCACCCCCGACGACCTGACCGCGCCCGCAACGGGCCAGGCTAAGGTGCGACTGGTGTACCTGAACACCGGCGGGACCAGCCCGGTGCAGCTCACAGCGCCTTCGCCCACGCCAACATCAGCCGGCACGCCCTTAACACCGGATGTTGCGTTTGCGACTGCCTCCGAATTTGTAGCGCTCAATGCCGGCCTCTACAACCTGACCGTTACCAGCAATGGCTCGCCACGCCCCCAGGTGATAGCCGTGGGCGATGGCTCGGGCAGCGGCACGGGTGTGTTTAAGTATACCGAAGGACGAATTTATACGATAGTGGTGCGCGGCATCACGGGTACCGGGGTACCGGCCGGGCAACAGCCGCAGGCCGTCGTCATTCAGAACAACTAACAACGGCGGATTTTCTATATTTCCCGGCTTAACAGGCCCGCATCGGCTGATGCGGGCTTTTTTGCGGCTGCAGGTGAACAAACTGTGTATCTTTGTAGTTGCAACGCGATATAATCATTTAATCTGCACTACGTTGGAAACCACCACGAAAACCTACGTTCCTTACAAAGTAAAGGACATGAGCCTGGCCGAATGGGGCCGCAAGGAAATTCGCCTCGCCGAAGCCGAAATGCCCGGCCTGATGAGCCTGCGCGAGGAATTCGGCGCGGCCCAGCCGTTTAAAGGCGCGCGCATTGCCGGCTGCCTGCACATGACTATCCAAACGGCCGTACTCATCGAAACCCTCGTGGCCCTGGGCGCGGAGGTAACGTGGTCGTCGTGCAACATCTTCTCGACGCAGGACCACGCCGCGGCCGCCATTGCCGCCGCCGGCATTCCGGTATATGCCTGGAAAGGCATGAACGAGGAGGAGTTCAACTGGTGCATCGAGCAGACGCTGTTCTTCGGCGAAGACCGGCAGCCCCTCAACATGATTCTGGACGACGGTGGCGACCTCACCAACATGGTGCTCGACCAGTACCCTGAGCTGGCCGCCGGCATCAAAGGTGTTTCGGAAGAAACCACCACCGGCGTGCTGCGCCTGTACGAGCGCGTGAAGAACGGCACCCTGCCCTTCCCCGCTATCAACGTGAACGACTCGGTGACGAAGTCGAAATTCGACAACAAGTACGGCTGCAAAGAATCGGCCGTAGATGCCATTCGCCGGGCAACCGACGTGATGATGGCCGGTAAAGTGGCCGTGGTAGCCGGCTACGGCGACGTAGGAAAAGGCACGGCCGCTTCGCTGGCCGGCGCTGGTGCCCGCGTTATCGTGACGGAAATTGACCCCATCTGCGCCCTGCAGGCTGCTATGGACGGTTTTGAGGTGAAGAAGATGGAAAATGCCATCTCGCGCGCCGACATCGTGATTACGACCACCGGCAACTGCGACATCATCCGCGAGGAGCATTTCCGCGCCCTCAAGGACAAGGCCATTGTGTGCAACATCGGCCACTTCGATGACGAGATTGACATGGCTTGGCTGAATGCCAACTACGGCAGCACCAAAGACACCGTGAAGCCGCAGGTCGACATCTACACCATCGAAGGCAAAGAGGTGATTATTCTGGCCGAAGGCCGCCTCGTGAACCTGGGCTGCGCCACGGGTCACCCCTCGTTCGTGATGTCGAACTCGTTCACGAACCAGACGCTGGCCCAGCTGGAGCTGTGGGAGCGCGGCGACCAGTACGAAAACCAGGTGTATACCCTGCCCAAGCACCTCGACGAGAAGGTGGCCCGCCTGCACCTCGCCAAGATTGGCGTGGAGCTGGACGAGCTGACGCCGAAGCAAGCTGACTACATCAAGGTATCGGTCGAAGGCCCGTTTAAGTCGGACCTGTACCGCTACTAGGCGAATTAGGATTTCAGGCGCAAGCCCCGTCAGCCAGCCGGCTGACGGGGCTTTTTTTTATAGCATCCGACGAACTGACTAATGGCTTTAGCAGCCCCGTTCAGGCTATCATCTTTTTTCCCAACATGAATATCGGATAAATTATTTTCTTATTAAATGGCTTGCGTGCTAGGGAGCAGGCTACATGCGGCCCTAACTTTCCGGGAAATAATAACTTCGGCATGGTGCGCGAAGGTCTTTCCACTTCCTTTTATTTTTTATGCACAAACCTTTACTTCCGGGTAAATGGGCTCGGCGATTAGCCTTAGCTTCGGCTGGCTGGCTGGGCTTGGCGCTGGGTAGCCCCACCGCCCACGGGCAGACGCTGAACTACACACTGAGCGGGGCCAGCAACGTGGCCGGCACCTTCAGCAGCATTGCGAGCACGGGAAATGTCATTAGCACGGCTAATACGGACGATGCGAACTCGGCGGCCATCAACATTGGGTTCAACTTTCAGTTCAATGGCAGCTCATTTACGCAGTTCGTACTGAATACCAACGGCTTTATCAAGCTGGGCAGCTCAACCCCGTCGTCGCCGGCGCTGTATTTCACCCCCGAAAACACCTTTGGGGGGGATGTATTCGCCAGCGCCAGTGCGGCCGATGTCAACATCATTTCACCTTTTAACTGCGACCTAGAAGCCGGACTCGGCGGCGCGGCTTACTACGTGCAAACCACCGGCACAGCTGGCAGCCGCGTGTGCACCGTGCAGTGGAACAATGTGCGCGATAAGGCAATGGCCAAAACGGTGCAGTACGCGCAGTTCAGCTTCCAGGCGAAGCTCTACGAAGGCAGCAACCGTGTGGAACTGGTATATGGCAACAGCACGCCCAGTAACGCGGGCGTCGATGACTTCCGCTATTCCGGTGCTGGCATTAAGGGCAGCGGTGCGAATGCCGGACAGTTGCTACTTTTCATCAAAGCCTCGTCGCAAACCTGGGACGCAGCTTACCAGATAGACAACTACTTCAACAACAACACGCTAAACTACCGACAAAGCGTGCGCCCCGACGTGGGCCGCACGTATCGGTTCGACGCCAACGCCCCCACCGTGACTAACGACGACTGCTCGGGCGCAGTATTGCTTTCGTCGGGTACGGCGTGCACTACCACGAGCGGCACCACGGTAGGCGCCACGCAGTCGATTGGGCCGGAAACCTGCTCGGGCGCCGTGGGCGCATCGGACGACGACGTGTGGTACCGCTTCATAGCGACGACCACCATCCATACCGTGACGGTAACCGGGGGCACGGGTTTCGATGCGGTGCTTGATGTGCGCAGTGGCTCGTGCCCCGGCGTAACGATAGGCTGCGCCGACGCTACTGGCGGCGCCGGTACGGAAAGCGTGCGCGTGACCGGCCTGACGCCGGGGGCGACGTACTACGCACGCGTGTATTCCTACGGCAGCGCGGCGACTGATGCCGGCACGTTCAACATCTGCGTAACCGGCAGCCCGGCCAACGACGCTGGAGTAGCCACCATTTACACGCTGGGCCAGGTGCCGCAGCTGCTGGCGACGCCCCACACGGTGCAGGCCGTGGTGGTGAACAACGGCACAGCCGCTCTCAGCAACCTGAACGTGACGCTGACGGTAGCCGGAGCCAATACCTTTACCAACACGCAAACCGTGGCCAGCCTGGCCGTGGGCGCCAGCACGACGGTAACATTTGCCGCGTACCCGCTCACCAATGCGGGCACCAATACCCTGACCGTGCGCGTGCCGGCCGATGCCAACACGGCCAACGACGTGCAGACCTACACGCAAGTTGTGTCGGCTAGCCGCTTGGCCTACATTGATGGGGGGCAGCCTCTGCTTGCAGGTAACCTAAGCGCCGGCGTGGCCGGCGGCGTGCTGGCGGCTAAATACACCCTGCCGCAAGCCAGCCGCGTGACGAGTATTACGCCCACTTTCGTGAATGCCGGCACGGCAGGTACTACCTACCAAGTGCGGCTGTACGATGCCACGGGCACGGGCGGTACTCCCGGCAACATTCTCTACACCTCGGGCACCCAGACGCGGCCCAATGCGACGGCTTCGCCGACTATTGCGGTGCCCAACATTACGGTGGGCACCAGCTTCTACGTAGCTATTGTCGAACTGGATAATCCGGTGGGTATTGGCATTCAGCAAGAAGACCCGCTGCGGCCGGCCACTTTTTACTACCAGACCAATGGCACAACGTTCTCCGCACTCAATACCACCACGCTGCGACTGCGCTATGCGCTTGAAGCCAGCGTAGTACCCGTGCCCTGCGTAGTGGCCACCAACCTGGCCGTGAGCAATGTAACGACCACGGGCGCCACGGTGAACTTTACGGCGGCAGCCGGCGCTACAGGCTACACCCTGACGGTGACGCCCCAGGGTGGCACCGCCGCGACGCAGACCGTGACCGCCTCGCCCGTGACGCTGACCAACCTGACGCCCGGTACGAACTACACCGTGAGCCTGGTGACGACCTGTGCCGCCAGCCAGGTATCGACGCCGATTACGGCCACGTTCACCACGCCCTTCCCGCCCTGCTCGGCCGTGACCAACCTGGCCGCCGGTAACCTGGCCCCTACCTCGGCCACGCTGACGTTTACGGCGCCGTCGGGCGCGACGGGCTACACGGTAACGTATACGCCCCAGGGCGGCACGGCGACCACGCAAACCGCCACTGGCTCGCCGGTGAACCTGGCCAACCTGACGCCCGGCACGGCTTACACGGCTACCGTGACGACGAACTGCGCGGGCAACCAGAATTCGTCGGCCGTTTCGACCACCTTCACAACGCCCTTCCCGCCCTGCCCGGCCATTACGGGCCTCACGGCTGGCAGCCTGACGCCGACCGGTGCTACGCTCACCTTTACGGGGGCCAGCGGCGCTACCGGCTACACGGTTACCGTGACCCCGCAAAACGGCACGGCCACCACGCAAACGGCCACCGGCTCGCCGGTGACGCTGGCTAACCTGACGCCCGGCACGGCCTACACCGTGAGTGTGGTGACGAACTGCGCTTCGAACCAGGCTTCGGCCGCCGTGACCACGACCTTCACCACGCCCTTCCCGCCCTGCCCGGCGATAACTAACCTGGCGGTGGGCAACATCACCACTACCGGCGCCAGCGTGAGCTTCACGCCCGCCAGCGGCGCGACGGGCTACACCGTAACATATACGCCCCAAGGCGGCACGGCTCTGTCGCAAACCGCCACCGGCTCGCCCGTAACGTTGGCGAACCTGACGCCCGGCACAGCCTACACTGTGGCCATCACGACTAATTGCAGCGCGAGCCAGACTTCGCCCGCGGCCAGCATTACGTTCACCACGGGCACGCCCTGCACGGCCGTAACCAACCTGACGGCCGGCAGCATCAGCACGACCGGCGCGACGCTCACCTTCACGGCTCCGGCCACGGGCGCTACGTCGTTCACGGTGACGTACACCCCGGCCGGCGGCACTACCCAAACCCAGACGGCCACTGGCTCGCCGGTGTTGCTGACGGGCCTGACGCCCGGCACAGCCTACACGGCTACCGTGACGACGAACTGCGGCGGTGGCCAAACTTCGCCGCTGGCCTCGACCTCGTTCACGACGGTTACGCCGAGCTGCGTAGCCGCCACCGGTCTGGCCGTGGGCAACATCGGCGCTACCACGGCGGGCGTGAGCTTCACGCCAGCGGCCGGCGCGGCAAGCTACGCCCTCACCCTGACGCCGCAGAGCGGCACGCCCACCACGCAAACGGTAACGGCTTCGCCGGTGAGCCTGACCAGCCTGATGCCCGGCACGACTTACACCGTGAGCCTGGTGACGACCTGTGCCGCCAGCCAG
>NZ_BAAGZM010000022.1:0-18872 GCF_054778495.1 Hymenobacter agri | reverse complement strand
CGCCGGGGCCGGGCCAGCCGGAGCCGAGGGAGCAGGCAGCTTGGTTTGCAGGGCGCGCTCCTGGTTCACGCTGCGCACCGGGCCACCGCCGCTCGAGGTGAGCACGTGCGAGCCGAGCGACAACACTACCAAGCCAATAGCGAAGCCCCAGGTGAGCTTTTCGAGCAGGTCGCCGGTGCGTTTCACGCCCATCATACTGGCCGCGCCGCCGGCGCTAAACTGGCTGGAAATTCCGCCCCCTTTCGGGTTTTGGGCCAGCACCACCAGGGCCAGCAGGAAACACACCAGAAGAATGAGGATGATGAGCGCAGTGTACATGAAAGGTTAAAAAAGAAAGCTGCGGATTACGCAGAAGGTTGCAAAGACTGAATTTGGAGCGCAAAGTAAGCCGCCTGTAAAAGGCTGCTGTAAATCAGCTGTTTAAATTATTTTTTCTCGGTTTGTAGGACCTCTTTTGGACCTCTTGTGGGACCTGTTTTAACTTGTAAAGGCGCTCAAAAACGTCTTTGGGGCTAATCTTAAAAATGTACTACAAACTTCGAAAAATCGGAAAGAAAACAGGTCGGGGTACTGTTTACGTCGTCTACCGTTTCGGCCAATCGGAACTAGCTAAAACGACGGGAGTAAATGTGCTACCGTCCGAGTTCAATCCTAAGACGGGCAAAGTTAATGGGAAAAACTCATTATTCCCGGAATTGAACGCGCAAATACAAGCCGTAGCGGGCCGCATGGAACGTGCAGTCAGGAATGCTAGGGGAGAAGGACTGCTCCCTACTACAGCCACAGTAGAAGCCTGCTATGCCAAATTGATATCCGTTGACGATGAACTACCGGACCTTCAGGATGGGGCCGAAGTAGCTGCCGATGACCTGCAAAGGCAGATGAATGAACTACGTACACAGCTGGCACGAAAGGAAGCGGCATACGCAGATATGTTGTTAGCAGCGGGTCTTTCTAACGGGCCAAATGCCAAAGCATTGTTTACTGACAAAATAGCCGACTTCCTAGCAACTCGTCCAAACTACCGGCCTGCTACGATTTTGGGCTACCGTGACTTAAGCAGCATGGTAGCTAAGTTCCATTCCTCTCTACAACTGGCCGATGTCAACGTTGAGTTTCTACAAGACTTTCAACGCCACTTATTAGATAAAGAAATGCGCAACCAGTCGGTGCGGACCATCCTGGACCGTTTAAGAACTGTCTACACTCATTTCGCCGAAGATGAAGGTCTTTCCTTGCTTATTTTCAGAAAGTTCAGGCCCATTCCAGCCTTGGCGAACGATAACGTGATTTACCTAACACCTGAAGAGATTGATGCGATTGCGGCCTTGGAAATCAAAGCCCCAACCCTCCGCCAAGTCCAACAACAGTTTCTGTTTGCCTGTGAGACGGGTCTAAGGCATTCCGACTTGTACATCACAGCAGCAAACGTAGTCGGGGAGGAGTTGCGCGTGACAACCCGCAAAAAGCAGAAAACTGTAACCGTTCCCCTAACCGAGCGGGCAAAGGCAATTATAGAAGGACCCTGCTTTCCATTTAAGCCAGTCAACGTGAATCACTACAACAAGGCAATTCAACAAGTCTGCAAAAAGGCCCCTGTTTTGAATGCCCTTGTGACGGTTACCCACTACTCGGGAGCAAAGACTTTTGTGCAGACACGTATGAAGTGGCAGATGATAAGCTCCCATGTTGCTCGAAAATCAGCAATCAATAACTGGTTGGCTAAAGGAGTCCGGGAAACTGTTGTAGCTGATTGGGCAGGACACAGTGACTTGAAGATGTTACAACGGCACTACCAAAATCGAGCGTCTGCCAGCCGTCAGGAAGCGTCCAAGATACGTTAGCTTGCTAGGCTCGTCTGCTTTAACGTAGAGGAGCCCTTGTCTTTGTTTGGCAAGGTGTACGGCACGCGTGAATCTGATTTGCAATTATGGGCATTCATTTATGGGCTTTTTAAATTTAAAATCGCCCTTTGCCCCATAGATGCGATGAAAATGCGAAGAGCCATTCCTGAAGAGTTAGGTGAGCTTTTACCTCTGCTATGTGAATCGCATTTATGGGGCAGAGGCTTCTGGAATACTTTATGCGGCCATAGATAGCTCTATTTGCGGCCCTTTGTATCTGGCATACATTACAATGCCGTAGCTGCTGAAGACCTCTTGCATAAGCTCCTGCATTTTCTGGGCTTGGGAAACTGGCACCAGAAACGAATCATGCTTGCTGTAGAGTGTAAGGCCCCGCGCTTTGGCTTTCGGGTAAATCTGCTCAACCATGATTTTTGCCTCTAAGCGCTGCAAATACACTGCAAGTCCCAATTTGGGGTCATTCCGTTCAATGGCTTGGGCTTTTAAGAGCTTTTTGACCTGTTTCATCCACTTGTTGGCGTCACCGTATAGAAGCGCTATTGGTGTAGCCTTCCCTAGTACATAGCCGGGGCCGCTGAAAAGCCAGCGAATGACTTCTTGTTTAGCTACTTCCCGGTCAGCTCCTAGTAATTCCTTCGCCACTTGGTCGTAAATGATGCCTGCTTGTGCGTCATGTATAAAGCTTTGCGTTTGCGGCGTAATCGGAAAGTCGGGAAACTCCACGCCAAGGCCTAACACGTCCCCATGCATCATTACGTGGGCTAAGAGCGCCACTTGGCTGTTGGCTATGTCTACTTCGGTGAGGGGCTCACCGTTTAGGGTTACAAAATCAATGAGCTTTTTGGGTAGCTCAGTGAGGTTATGGTGTAGGCGCTGGTTGGTTGCGGATTGGCTGGTCCAAAAGTCTCGTTGGTCCAGTTTCTGAATAACCTTGCTATAGTGGAATTGAAGGAACGCAGTCTTGCTGGCCCGGAAAGTTTCGGGTGCTGTCACCAAGTAGCCGTCATTCAACTTAAAAAGAGCTTTTCCACTCTGTATGTTGGCAACCTCTTCTAATAGGCTCTGCGCCCTGTACGTCCTTCTGCCTTTGCCCGGTGGGTCCGTATCAAAGCGTACCCCTTGCAACAAGCCATTTGTTCGGTAAGCAGTAGAGGTACAATCAACGCACCATTTCGAAAGGTCCAGGTGGGTTAGGTACTCCTGTAGGTACTTCTTTGCTCCGTTGGTGTCAAAATGGAGCTGGGAAAGGTCTTGCAGCAGTTGGGTGTTCCACGGTTCCGGTGCAGTGCGATGTGCAACCCCAGTGGCTCGAAGCGCCACCATAATGCGGCTAACTTCGCCATCTTCAAAGAACCTTGGGGAAATACGGTACGCCTTGCTGATACCTTGGGTGTGGGAGTAGGCTTCGGTAGTAGTGCCGGGAGAACAGTACACCTCCAAAATATTTGCCAGCTTGAGCTTTTTGATAAGCGGGCCACAATTAGGGTCAATTTTGTGAAGGTAGGCTTGGGGCAAGTGATAAAAACTGGTTAGGTCACCGACTTTGCGCTCTAAGTTTAGTAATAGCCTGTCCAGAATTAACAGGGCCTTATTGAATTGGCTTTGTGAAAGGGCAGTTCGTGGATTTTGACCGTGAAGTAGATAATGTAATTCCTCAATCAGTAGGGACGGAAGGGAAATAGACTTGTTAAGGATTGAGGTTGCTTTGTTTGGCGTTGTCAATTAATTCGTATTTAGTGTATAAAATAAAAATAATCATAAGGTGGGTGATTGATTGTTCTGCAAATTTCGGGAAATAAAACATCTTTTACAAGTGATTGAGGCATGTTTTTGCTATTTTTTCTCGACCGGTCGAAATAGTATACTTCTTATTTTTATCGACCGGTTGAGAAGTAGATAAAAGGGCGTTTTCAGACGTTTTGAAAGGGGGGGTAATACAAGTTATTTGACCAAATTATTTAAGTTGAATTAAGCGTTGTATTTTTTTATGCCATATCTATTCTGAATTAGGTTTTGCCTTTGAAAAATTCATTGGTTTAAAGAAAGGTAGATAAGAAAAGGAGACAGAAAGGAGGTAAAAAGGTAGAAAATGATAAAAGAGAAGGAAAAATGAAGAAAAGGTTTGTCCATGAAGTATGGTAAAGAAAAGGTAAACCAGTTAGTGGGAATGTGCAATTAAGTATCATGTGTAGAGGCTTGTTTATGCAGGCAGGTTGTATAAAGGGTCCATAATATTCCACATGGGTGTATTTTTAAATTGTTTAAAAAATACACGTTCCGCGAAGCGAAGACTAAGTGACGAAGGAGCTAAGTCCTACACGCAACAACGAAGCGTTACTGCACCTGCCTCTGGGTGCTAATGCCAACTGGTTTAAAAATTGGGATTAACGCCTTTTTTGGGAGGTTCTACAATCTAAAAGAGAGCTTTTAACACTATTTAAGCTAAAATGGAGTTCAAAGTCACAGCCATTTACCTTTTTTTTAAATAATTTAATTTACCGACGCCCATAAAAGAAGCCACGACTCAGATGGCCGGAGCTTCTTTGTTTTCCTCAAAATGGACTAGGGCCGTGGAGCAAAGCAAGGGAATGAAAGGAGGGGGTTAAAACAATTGCCAAGGGCCATTAAATTGTTTAATTTTCTAAGGCCCATAGAAGCCTCTGTAGTAAATAAGACCTTTCCTGTTTGTCCGAAATGAAACAGGACCGTGGAGCGACACAGAGGCGCAGCGTGACATGCTTCTGTTTCGATTACTGAAATGGTCTTGACGGGCTCAAAATGAGGGTAAATGCCTTATTATGCTACCTTCGGGGCATGGCTACTACGACAATGACAGTTTCGGGGAAAGCATAGTGGGTAGTCTAGCATTGTGAGCTGACTTTGGCCTGCGCTATGGCCGCTTCCGGCTTGCTATACACCTGTAGAAATGTACCGGGGTGCACTGGACATGGTAAGGGCATGCCATTTTAAATTAAAAAAAGAAGGATGGCTGATAGCTACAAAGACTTCAGTGAGCGTTTCCCCGGTCAGGAATTTGATTGGTTTGCTTTAGACACAGAAGGAAGCATTGGCCTCTTCTCTTCCGCTGGCTTTGGTCCTGTACCCGCCAACGTCCAGCTTCATTTTCAGGACCACGACCTTGCTGCGTCTCGTATCGACTGGCGGGTGCCGGAGGTGTGGAAAGAGTGTGCAGGGCATGGGCTGTTTGTTTTCGATTGGCAGCACTGGAACGGCCCGTACTTGAAAATGGAACAGCCTTTATGTGAAATGAAGGCGTCATTCAAGCACCAGATTCTTCAGATTCCTGGTTTGCCTGTTTTCAAGGGGGCCTTTGGTGCTGTGGAAAGCATAGCCGTGGAAGAGGACAAGGAATTTTAAATTATTTAAATTAGCCATGCTTCTTTCCTTTCCGACTGTCCTTGTTGGCGCTGGTTCTATTCAACGAAGTATTTTTATTCAGGCCCTACAAGAAAGACAAGAGCCAAAGCCGACCTCATGCATACCTTTTGCCCGTAAATGCCATCACGGGCTTAAAAGAACAGATAAACGCCTGTTGCAAGGAGGCCTGCGAACGCAATGCCCAACCAGATACGACATGGTCAATGGGCTCTTTTTAATGTGAATGAAATACTGCTTATGCTTTGCGCATAAACGGTAGGTAATTGTTGAAATAATTAACGAGCGACCAACTTTAAAACGAAGCCGTTAAGGCTGCTTTAGGCCGCTGCATGAAGTGGTGGTCAGCTTACCCGTTTTGAGTGTGTCTACGGGCCTAAAAAGTGGGTCAAACACCTGTCGATGACCTTTCCAACTGCCAGCAGGGAAGCGTAAGGAGTGGAGCGATGCCTAGTCCCTGTCCAACTTCTCTAAGTCGGGAATGTCCACTAGGTCTTTCACCGAGACTTCCAGCGCCCGCGCCAACGAAACCAGCACCCCAAGCCCTGGTTCGTGCTTGTTCCACTCGATACGCTGCACGGCAACCTTCGATAAGGAAGCACGGTCAGCAAGCTCTAGTTGGCTCCACCCCCGATGGTCCCGAAGCTTACGCAACCGTTCGCCAAAAGCTTTGACGGCATTGGGGTTTTTCACGCCCAAAGCTCCATTTGGTAGATAAGCTAATAGGATACAAATTTGTATCCTATTTGGGGCTGGCTTGTGTTTTTGTAGTCGTTTTGCTCCTTTTCGCTTACTCCTATCCTAAAATCCACCCTGCTGCATGAAGCACGTTTTACATTTGACTTCTATGTTCTCGTTTCTCAAAGCTGGGTTTTTAGCCTGCTTGTTAATGGCTTGTCTCATACCTGCCAATGCACAGGGGGGCAAAAAGACAAGCAACCAGTTTTTAACTGGGTATCAGTACCTCTTACGGGGCAACCAAAGAACTC
Source organism: Hymenobacter agri (assembly GCF_054778495.1). Lineage (NCBI taxonomy): Bacteria > Pseudomonadati > Bacteroidota > Cytophagia > Cytophagales > Hymenobacteraceae > Hymenobacter > Hymenobacter agri. Next base: position 12,622 of record NZ_BAAGZM010000022.1, on the reverse strand, counting down.
CTATGCGCTACACCCGGTCATATTTGGGGAGCAACGGGGTTTTCGTTACCACCTACAAACTGTACCATCCAGTCAAAGGCACTCACGCGCTTACCATCACGGCCACGCACTACAAAAACGACCAAAAAGTAGTCGTAGAAATTAACGATACGAGCGGTAGCATCTTCTCGGAAATCAACAAGCAAGAGACTTCTTATGAAGGAACGCCGCTGTCCCCCTTCGGCTTTCGGGGAACAGCCGGAGCATTGGGCGGGCCAAATGTGCCGAATCAACTGGGGGTTCAATTTGCAAGTGGAAAGGCGGAAAATGTGAAGGTGTTGAGCGTCATTGGTTCAGGCGAGGATTTTGAATTTTTTGTGCTGGATAAAGAGTCTGTGTTAAAGCCCGTTGTAGCAGCCGAGCTAAGTGGGCTACAAGAAGCTAAGGCACTGTACGGTGGCCCCACGCATATGCCTTCTTCCAAACCAATTGAAGCCGATTCGACCGAGAACCCGATGTCAGAAGCTGCGGCAAACTACCCTTCTGACGACAAGGTGTACACGTTAGTAGACCAAATGCCGCAACTCCCTAGTGGCGGTGGAAGTACAGCCATATCGGAGGCCATTATAAACGCTACGAAGTACACGCCCCTAGCACTCCGCAATCAAGTTCAAGGACGACTTATCGTAAGCTTCATAGTAGAACCGCAAGGGGATGTGCGTGATGTATGGGTAACCAAAGGATTGGGGTCAGGTTTGGATGAAGAAGTGGTTCAAGCAGTAAAAAGCTTACCCAAGTTCATTCCTGGCAAACAAAGTGGCCGGTTAGTTCGGGTGGCATTCACCTTACCTGTTGATTTATCTGTTCACCCCAGATAGCAGTGTGCTTTCGGATTAAGGTGCATACCAACACCAAAAAAAGGCGCTCCTGACGAAGCGCCTTTTTGCTTTGAGCCCTACAGGAACACCGAACGCTAAAACTGACTACGCCTTATTACTAGTCCTGATAAAGGTTTGAAGGGCTTAAAATGGCGGTCCAAAGCCCAATTGGCATGTTAGCTATTGGAACGAGGTATTAGCCCAGTATATTCACGGTCTTATTCTACCGCTATGTTTCAACGTTTACTGATTGTGGCAGTATTCGGAATGCTGCCTTACGTGGGTTTGGCCCAACACGCTGCCTCTATTCCAACTGCCGATACCGTTTATTTCGACCAAGATTGGAGCCGCACCTCCATTCGGCAAGATGCCCACTATGTGCGGCTCGTACGGCACGGCTCCGATGGTAAGCCTCTTGGGACGGTCCGCGACTTCTATTATCCGTCGTGGAGGAAACAGGGGGAAGGCAAGCTGTTGAGCGAAACCCCCGACGTCCTAAACGGCTTGTGTGTGAGCTGGCATGAAAACGGCCAATTGGCCGTTCGCGGCACGTTCGTCCAAGGTAGACCTCAAAGCGACATTCAGCAATGGAACGAACAGGGCAAGCCGGTGACGTGCGGGTGGGAAGCGAGAGATGTATTCACGCCCAATTCGCCAACTACGTTGTATGCCCGCTACAGTCCGTTGCAGTCTAGCGCAATGTACACCGTTCCCATTCCTGCGGGTTTGGATGGGCTGTTCTATGCCTTGGACATTCGCGACACGAAAGCACCTTTAGTTTCGCTGGAAAACGCAGTGGCTGTGTCTGCCATGTTCGTTAAGGCGTATAACGGCGACCAAGCAGGAGCAATGCAGTTGGCAGTGAACAAGGCAATGGAGCGGTTGCAGACAGTGGTCATTCCTGCTAATCTCCCCCCTACAAAATGCCGGTACTTGATTACCGCCGACAAGAAACTGGCTCAATACTACACCGATAAGAAGGGCATGATAGAAACGGCCGGGCTGATAGAGAACAGGCCGTCCGTGGCAAGCATAGTGTCCATCCCGGCCGGTTGTCGGGAGTTTTACGTGTGCATCAGCAACGACAACTATCAAGCTCCCGCACTGGCACAACTAACCGTCAAAGGGATTGTGCGACGGTGTCAATGATGGACAAGCCTTTTCGCTAGGTATATTTTAAATAATTTAAGAAGATTAGCGAGATAACACGGTCACTTGGAGCTAAGCCGTTACAGCAACTTTCACACTTGGTACGAAGCGAGGTGTGGCAAGCTCTTGTTCTTAGTGCAGTCGGAATAAGTTGCGGGTGTCAATAACCCATTCAAAATGGCCAGCTAATGGACACCTTTACCGACGAAGAATATTGGGGCGCAATTGTGCTTTATGGTCTGAACAGCGCCACTTACAAAATGGCATTGGGCAAGACCCTGCTGGACTTAGGGAAGCAAGGGCTAGTAGAGGTTCCATGGGATGTGCTGGCAAGGGTCTATCTCGACAATTATACTGCGCGGCTAACGGGCCCTACTGCGTTGCCCCAACAAGGCAATCCGACACGCCTGACCATTATGGAGCGAATTGTGCGTCGGTACCAGCAGGGTACTTTGGAGTACAGCCAAGCCATCACAGAGGTAGCAGCTACGGCTTTCTCCGACGTCATACCTCGTTTCCAAACCATTGGCAACAATAAAGAGCTGGCGCGGGGTAAGTTTTATGAATTCAGCCAAGGCAAGTCTCTAACCTTAACTGACGGCTTGCTAACCCTCACGCAATCGGCCCAACTGTCCGAGTTTCGCAACCAGCTTAACAGCCGGTGGAATCTGTTGGAAGGAGCTTTTCAAATGACGCGTGACCATTCCCAATTGTCCAACGACGTGCGGGATATTTATTTGGTCAATGGCTACCAACGCACCAGCCTTACGGCCAACATTCCGTTTTTGGAGGGCTACCAAGGGAACGCTTGCTTTTACTGCGCCGAACCTATACCCGAAGGAGACGTGCATGTGGACCATGTTTTGCCCCGGCAAGTGCTTCTCCACGACGAAATCTGGAACCTTGTATTGGCCCATAGCTACTGCAACACCAGCAAGAGTGACAAACTGGTGGGAGAGCATTACCTTACGAAGTTGATTCAACGCAATGAGAACATCATGGGGAGTAACCACCCCTGGAAAGCCCGCATGGAGCGTGACTTAGGCTCTACAGGTATTCAACGCGCCAAGAAGCTGCGCTGGCATTACGAGAATGTACGGAAAGCCATGGGCCCAAACTATTGGGGAGGCATAGCAACCTACAATCCATCCACCGACCCGTTCTTTCGCAAGTTCATAACCGTCTTGAATAATGGCTGAAACGTCCGTATTCCTAACTATTCCCACAGATAAGTACGTGCTGGAAACGCGGTGCTTCTTCGTCATTCGAGACGGCTACCCCGTTAGTCCCGGCCATTCCCTTATCATTTCCAAGCAACTTCGGCGTGACTTTTTTGACCTAACGGCGGAAGAGCAGCAGGAGCTACCCCAAGTCATTCAGAAGGTCAAGGACAGTATTTGCCAAGAGTACACGCCCGACGGGTTCAATATTGGCATGAACTGCGGCGAAGCAGCCGGACAGACGGTGTTTCATTTTCATTGCCACATCATTCCTCGTTACAAAGGGGACATGGACAACCCACGCGGAGGGGTCCGGCATAGTGTAGCTGGGAAGGGCTATTATTAAATGACTTTTGCTAAAGATGCTCTTAGCCAAGCACCCTTTTAAATCATTTAATTTTTAAGCTCCACAGAAAAGCCCCTGCTGAAAGGCACGGGCTTTCTTGTTTTTTACAAAATGGATAGGGCCGTAGAGCGACGCAAAAGCGGAGCGCGACGGATTCCTGGTTCGCCTGCTAAAAAGGTCACGAAGGGCTTGAAATGACAGTAAACGTCCTGGTCAACTACTTGGTGTAATTGGCTTAGACCTTGCCCTTGGTTCCTATTCCAAGATGTATCGCAGCTAGCGCTTGCGAAAAAATATGAAGCTAAGTATTGTAATAACGAATTGTTTTGCTACTTTGGCATCTTGAGATAGCTCTATTGTTGAACGAGGTTTTGCACCGCAGCAGTATGGATAAGAAAATCACATTCCCTTTAGTCTTTTTGACTGGTATAATGGTGTTGCTGCTTTCAATACCACTTTTCTCAAAACAGGCTGTCAATAAGGTGGAAGATGACGAAACCACAAGGAGGCGTGCGTTACTATGGCCAGGTAATACAGCTTCTGTCTGCTGGATAGGGGCCACCACTGCGAATATCCAAGAAAGAAATTGGGTTAGACAGGCTATTAGGAGAACGTGGGAAGCTTCTTCGGGAATAAAATTTACTGATTGGTGCGATTGTAATGCTGCTACTTCGGGCAAGAAAAATTGGATTAGAATACAGATAAAAGATACAAATCCTGTTACCTATGCTTATGGGTTCAATGTTGCAAAGAAGAATCCCGGTATGGTATTAAACTTCGATTTTAAAAAAACTTCCGTTTTAACCACAATATTGGAGAGCCAAGACGGTCTAAAAAAATTTACAAGTGAGGAGGTGTTTCCAGCTAATCTCGAAGGAAAAAAAATTTATATAGAAGCTCAGGCCGTACATGAATTCGGTCATGCTATAGGTTTTAGACATACAACAGCTAGGCCAGAATGTGAATTTAATTGCCAGTTTGACCATTTGAATGAGGATAAAAATGCTGTATGGGTCACCCCATGTGATGAAAGGTCAGTTATGAATTATTGTAATGATACGTATTTGAATGACGGATTCTTAAGTGATTTTGATATAAAAGCCGTCCAAGATTTTTATCCATCCTATAATAAGGCAGAAGATTCTATCGCAATCTTTTTTCATTCTGAAGTAAAAAAGGAGAAGTTGCCTAGATTGAATAAGTTTCCTAGGATTGATATTAGGTTAGGAAGACCACAACAGCAGGAGCAAGCACAAAGGGATTTTCGCTTTAAGCGCGAAACCAAGACGAATGCATTTGTACAAATAAGTACAAAGACCATTAAAAAAATGAGGTACCCTATTGAGCATATCGAATATGCGTTTCATAGTCAAACATTTGACCCTATGCCTTCTTATGATAAAGGCAATGACTTTACGGTGCAATTGAATAATGTATGGGGTAATTTTAGTTGTAGCGCTAAAATATTTTTTACTAAAGGTCCTCCTATAATTAAAACTAGGTATATATACGCTGTTAAACCTATTGTAGAGCCTTCAATGGCTTCAAACATGGTTTACAAGCTTGATAGAAATGGAAAGAGCGTTACAAGGACACGAATCGAGTAATAGAAGCCCTTTTTTGTTTTCTTTTTTCTAAATAACCCTCAAATCACATGAAAACTCCTGTACTACCTTTTACCATCTTGATAGCTGTTGGCGTTTATTCCTGTAATAATGCCCAGCAAGAATCTTCTGCTAAGGGGGAGGATAAAAAAACGGATTCACAAACTAACGTTAATTCGGATACTCTAAAGACTAAAAGAGTTAAAGCTTTCAGCGTAAATAAAGTCTTCGTCGGTGATTCAATGATGAAGCGTATTCAAGAAGCTGCCGGTGCTCCTAGAAGCGTAACTCAAAGCTTAGTTGTCGAGAGCAACGAATGGGCAAATAATCTTGACGACCTTGTTGGGAGGATTGTACGCGTTGAGGCTGACGAAAATGGACAAAGGCAGATTGTTGATGTTTTAAAAAATATCACAACTAGTCAATATACACCAAAGGTTATCACCCCAGTCAACCCTGAAATTGAAGACCGTCTGATTCAAAAGGAGAAGGCCCTTGAACTCGGTTTTATGGGTATTGGCTTGGAAATTAAAGACAACCAAGTGTTTAAATACAAGGCCACAAATATGGCTTTTACAAGGGTGTTAGACCGTGATATTGATGCAAACAAAGTGCCCGATTCCTATAAGTGTACTGGCGACCAATGTTCATACTATTACATTAATAGTGCGTCGGTTAAGACGTGTGAAACTACACTGTTTACGGAGAAAGGCAAGAAAGTGAGTGCGGACGATATTCCAATTGGTGGTGCCGCAATACCGTTCAAAGCCAAAGTATATACAGCCAATACTATGCAGGATTACCATAAAAAAAATCTTGTGTTTTGTACATTATTGCGATTGCCATAATAGGAAATATCTGCTATGAATGAGTTGCAAGTTTTATTTAAATATTGCCATTAATCGCATGATGCGTTAGTTGTCTAACAGTCTGTTTGGAATCCATATGGTTTATGCAAAAAAAGCGCTTTATCCGGAGCGCTTTTTTTATTTATCAACACTAGAAAGTCATATTCCCTAAATGGCTTAAAGCTTACTGCCTAGCCCCAATAGTGACTTTCTAAGCCAGAAAGGACGGTCAATGTAAATATGCAGCATGGGTTACTACGACAACGATAGCTTCGGGGAGAGGATACTAGGTAGCCTGGTTTTGTGCGCTGTCTTCGGCCTGCTATACGGCCTCTTCCGGCTTGCTCAATACCTGTGGATATGGGCCGGGGCGCATTGGCCGTTGTAGGGAGAGGTATTTAAATTTAAAAATGCGGCATGCCTGACAGCTACAGAGACTTAAATGGGGATTTTGGAAGACGCGCTCTTTGCTATTGCGCAGCCAAATACTATCCGCTTTGCTAATAGGGGCTCTAAGTTCAACGACAGCTTCCCCGCAATTAAAAAGTTTAGGACCGCCAAATCAGTCCCGAACTACAACGTCTCGATAATTAGACCCAGGTACAATTCTTCTGATTACGCTTAAAAAAATAGCAACTCGGCTAGTTTCTGTCCCAGCGGCAGAATAGCATAAGCGCTGCCGCCATCGGTTCCGTCCAGGCTGGCGTTGCCGCCACCTATTACAGATAAATAAACCAAGCCAAGCGACTCCAGTGCAAACACGGCATCATCACCTGCGGAATCGGCATTGAATTGGCGCAAACGGAATAGGTCCGGAAGAAAAGCCCTGTCCACGATGCCTGCAAAGCGACCAAAAAGTGGATAATCGATTCTGCCGGCTACATAGGCTCGGAAGAGCCGGCCAAGAACGTCGGCCTTTTCCATGTCATTGAGTCGGTCCAAGACGAGCACTAGGTTTTCACCCACCCGCTTTTTAAAATCCGGGTCAAATACCATTTCTCGTATAAATGCCTGCTTTTCTTCTGGTTTGATTCCTTGCAATTGAAGTAGAAACCTGCTCAGTTTGCGCATAAAGAGCTTTTCACGCATTGCTAAACCCGCCCGCACCAACTTCACTGCCGACCCGAACACGGGTACCGCTTCTATAGCATCACTAGCGCTTGTAATTCCATCAAGCACTAACTCCGAAGCATCAGAAGCGAGGTCGGTCAGGTTTTCGTTGGCAATACTGTCAAGAATGGACAGCCCTAATGATTCTGGGTTATTTGGTGTACTCATGCATTCAGCAGGTTTAAGAAGAAAGATACTGTCTCCTTACTGGAAAAATTAAATTGTTTAACCAAATGGGAGGGGCAGAAGTTAAGTTGTGAAAGACCTGATTTAACCCGTTGGTATGTAGGGAAGGTGTTTCCCTTCTAGATAGGTCGTTAATGCCACTACGGGCCTAAAACAGCGTCAAAAGGCAAGATTGAAGGGGTATGCTAGTAATCCATCTTTTTGCCCAAGTACTACTCATGGCGGGGCATATTGCCCAAGCTGTGGAAGTAGGCCCCGGTCAGGTCGGTTATCTTGTCGCACAGTACCCGAATGTCGTTTTCACCGGGTAGCTTTTCGTTGAAGTAGCGAACCGTCACGCCGTCCAGCCGCAACAGGTCGGGAGTGCCGCGCCTAGGTTCGCATCAGTCTTTGATATGTTCTTCGTCAATGTATTCGGTTTGTTCCGTGACGAACTGGATAGCCATTTCCTGTACAGGAGTAGGGTTTCGGGGAAAGAAAGGCTTAAAAACGTTCATGGCTTTCGGCAATGAGCTTAAGGACGTTGTTAAAATGACACAGTACGTTTGGCTGCTTATTGTCTCCTACACAGATTCACATAGAAAGGAGTATGATATTCAGTGCGCTAAAACCCACCATTTTTGGCCAAGTACTTGCTAACTATGTAACCCTCAACATATTTGGCTTCATCTACCATGAACGTCCTGACTTTTACCCATTCAGTATTCGTTATTTCTATGACGGTTACGCTATTAGTTCGTTCCAATGTCCGCACAATTGGAGCAGAGGCAGAAGGAGCTTCTCGAAGGTTAAGAGTAGTCGCAGTCACAAAATAGGAGTTATCCACTTCGACAATCCTCTTGGTAACACCTCTCTTGGAACCCGTACTTTGGCTGCCTGATGAAAGAGAGATTGTTCGCCTTGGAGCAGCGGAATAAGCCGGACGGATGCTTGCTGGTGCGGCGCAAACACCACAAGTCCCCCCACCACTACAATAGGCACATCTGCTGCAATTGGTACAGGCGGAACATGAAGCGCTACCTGTGCATCGGGAAAGGGGGGAAGTTGCGGTCCTGCGGAGTGTTCCATTCGGCTTTCTGTCGGTTGATGGCCCAGAAGCAGTAAGTAAAATGGAAAAGAGAAAAAGTATCAATAGCTTCATGTGACTGTGGGGGTTATAGGTAGACAATCTTGGTTAATGAGGTGTTGAAAGTAGTGAATTGATTCGACCTAAAAGGCATCAATTCACTAATGACTTTGCTGTTGGGTTTTGAAATCCACTGTAATCCTACGCATACAAGCGCCTCAAAATGCGTCCATTCAAAGCGCAACAGTCAAATAACCACCCGAAGCATTTCATGGACCTCCGTCTGTAAATGCTGTATAGGGCCTCGTTGCTATATCTGTTTCCTCAAAATGTGAGAAGAAAGAGGAAGCCAAAGCTGAAAAAAGGAGCCTTTTAAATTAAATAAAAAAAATGTTCAGTAACATCTTGCTTTCTGTTGTATTGTAGCCAAGAGGGGAAATTGATAATATGACCCCTGTATCCTACGTGTTTCATGATTAAGGAGTATACCATGAACAGCAATTTTGCAATGATATAGTCTAACTCATTTGATTTTTCCTCTATTTCTGTTTCCTTAAAGGGTGACGTTCCATGTAGGAATTTGTTTCTGTGATTCAGTATCTTAATATCGCTTTCAGATAATTTCAGTCCATAAAACTCAAATGGAAAAGATAGTTTTTTTGAATTTGTGGGCTTATTCAAGTCATTGAATTTTGCCTTCAAAATATTGAGGGCATATTCAGACAAAAAGGATTCATATTCATTGACAGTCAAGATAAGCTTGGCTTTTATTTTGTCAAAAAGTTTTTTATCTGGTATAGGGTTAAGTTTGCTTTTATTTTCGTCATAAATTATATTGGTTATTGTCTCTAATGCCAGTGAATAGATAGATGCTTTTAATAATGAGAACTTTGATTCATTGCCTTCTAATGTTAAGAGGCAGCATCTTGCAAATGCCGTATTGTTAGATATTTTCTCGCACAAATTTTCAAAGATTTGTTTTGGCAATAGCAATGGGAAGTTTTCAGGCAATGGATACTTTAAATCCTTTATGTATTCCGAAAATCTGAATGGATTGAAAAGAGAATAGCGTGTGTATATTGATTTCTCGGTTTTGTAGTATGCTGTTGCGTCAGCCATTGTGATATTATCATGATGAATTACTTGGTAGTATATTTCATCTTGGAATAAGTTGCCAGTGACTATTGCAAAAGCAAGGAGTATCGCTTTTGTATTTGTCTTAAATTCACTGAATGTGTTCTCCTCTACACTATCAATGAAAATGAATTTGCGATTATTGTATTCGTTTTTGCTTTTGAATATGTGATAGTCTTTGTTGCCTATCCTGACTTCAACTAGCCCGCTGAATGTCGTTGTTTCGTTTATTTTCAAAACCTTTGACTCAAAACTGCTGAACTCGGGCTCAACATCGGTTATTATACAAAGTCTAAGTAGCTTATTGTTAAAAAAGTCGTTATCGTGTGTTTGGAAATTTGTAGTAACGGAATTTATTATTTGAGGATTGCTTATCGTTACAGTTGAATGCGAAATTGAGTCAGGATTTATTATGTGGCTTTCCCCGCTCCTAATTAGTTCTATTTTGTTGTATAGTCCAAATTCCCCAGCATCATCTAAATATTTCTGGCCATACAACTTGTTGAGCAAGAACTTGCATTCAAAGTCCTTGCCTTCTTCTTTCTTAGTTATTGCTGTACAATCGTGCAGAGGATAATTCTCTAAGCTTACTTTAAACGCCTTTTCAGAATGGATATTATTGATTGATTCAATTGACCAATAAACCGATTTTTCAAAATCATATTTAAAATCCATGAGTAGATTTGTTAAGAGGCGTTTCGAGAAAGAGTAGTCTGTGCGAATGATAAAGACACAGATAAATGCCTTGTTGAACAGCTATTAGGAAAAGTAACACCTTAAGAAACGGGAGCATGAAATAGGCCCAAACCACTTTCTGTTACATTTTCTTGAAGGCTAGCAACGTACTCTAATTCCTTTGGTAACGTCACGGGATAGAAGGTTTGAAGCCTTAAGATTGGCTGAACAGTACCACCCGCATGACGTTCTGCGTCCTTGAACCAGATAGCATATATCACTCCATTATACCTGATGTAAGTGCGGCGCTTATTGAACTGTGTGCAAGGTATATGATTGAAGTACATCTCTAAAAAGAGCATCAAGTGATTAGGTAGCTCTTCCGGGTTTATAGTTTGGTCTTGGTGGTATGATGCATCATTTTGGTAGCTCGTAGCCCTTGGTGCATAATGCCGGAACAGTATATGAAAGAAGGCAAAACTATCAATTACAATTTCGTAGTTACACCTGTGAAGCACTTGTTCTGTAGCGCCAAGTTCTTGGTAATATTCTCGTATTTTTAAATATAAATACTTGCTGTGTAGAACAATGGCTTTAATGAAGCTGTCTCGTAGCCGAGCGCCCATTCTAGTATTATTTGCAAAGTTCCTTGCATTTTTTAGATGGTTGCGTGACTCTTTTACTACATGCTGTAGTAATTGCTCTGAATGATTTGTTGTGTTAATAACTTGTAGCCATTCTTGGTATTGCGAATCTAAAAACGCAACATCTTTCGCAACTATATTAGGTGGAATTGGTCCGAAAGCATTTCGAGCGATTAAAAGGCCGCTCAGATTGTTTTCATAAGCTAAGTAGCAGCCAGTGAAAGAATAGTTCTTACAATAGTTGATTTCGTGTAAATCAAAAAAGCTGTTATCTCCTTCTGAACGAGATGCTGCCAGAAATGAACATGTGAAATCTTCCTCGGCAAGAGAAAGAGGCTGACCTGCTTCTGCTGCATTAACAAGGGTCTGTAGCATAATCGAACCTTGATTGAGGTCCTTTCTGCCAATTGCTAATTGGGAGGCTGTATACATTTGACTGATTTAGAGTTTACGTTAGCTTTGGTCAGCATATCCAGTTAGGCAATCTGGGCCCTTATAGAGTTCGCCCAACGCAGGAGAGGTTGGGTTCTAAGTCGCCTTTTTTAAATTATTTAAAAAGGCGACGTCTAGTTAGGTCAGCCAGCCGGGCAACTGAATATACGCTTCGTAGTCCTCCATGTGGTTGACGCCGGTAAGGCCCCGAAGCTGGATAATGCTGGTGGAGGCGGTATCAAATTCCACTTCGACAAAAAAGCGGCCTGGCAGTTCATAGAGCTTGAACGCAAATTCTTCTTCCCAACGCACCATTAAAGGCCGCCCTGTGTCGAAAATGGCCACAAGCTGCCAGCCGTGAGGCAAGGCGTCAAATTCGGAGAGTGTCATGGCAACGCAATTATCAGGGCGTTTTAATGAACCAATAGGTTGATGCTGCTACCCGTTTTGCACGTTTTAAAGAATCTTTCCGAAAACGTTCTATACCAACGTATAAGATTTTGTTACTCGAATTTATGACAAATGATTCTAATTAATTGAAAAACAAGGTGATATAGATGGCTTGCAATCAATGAGCATGAAATTAACCAAGCTACAGGCCTAGGTGCTAATGTTTGAGCTGGGGCAATCGTGGAGCAGGCGTGTAAAGTAATGGCAGAAAACTCAAAAGAGTATGTCTGCCATGAGCTTTTAACTTAGGCCATTTAAATTTACCTGTGCCTTAATCAGCAAGGAAATTCAGTAGGGGCTTGCGCCCCACGCAGTGGTCCCGAAATACCAAACGCACACTTCTTAGGGCACAGTGATTGAAAGACAAGGCTCTTTTTACCCCAAATTAGGCCCGTGGCGAGACTATCGGGGCGGCCTTCGTACTTGGTGAGGGCTAAACCATTTAAGTGGCTTCTAGGGTCTGTTTCGGCTGTTCTCCTTGGGTGGTGTTGCCATTAGGAGACTTTTAAACCCTGCCATTGAGTAGTTCGACTTTGAAATGTTCAAAACGGAACATATAAGCAACGCTATGCTCTCAAAAGGGGGGAGAACATTTTTGGTCCCTTAAAAGTGGGACCCATTTTAAAAAGCCTCTTCATTAGGCAAGCATAAAAGCTTATTAAAGAGACTGTTTAAATTACGCAGAAGGTTGCAAAGACTGAATTTGGAGCGCAAAGTAAGCCATTTTTTCCGGCTGTTTCACCATCAGCTTTTCATAAATCTCAATGGCTCGGGCGGTTTTGCCCTGCCGCACGAAGATTCGGGCCAGATTTTCGGATACCAGGTCGGGCTCAGCTCGGGTGCTGCGCACGCTCAGGTCGGCCTGGCCGCCGGGGGCGGGGGGCAGCATGGCCGGGCGCGT
>NZ_BAAGZM010000021.1:0-19538 GCF_054778495.1 Hymenobacter agri | reverse complement strand
CTGCCCGGTGGCGGTACTGCCGGGCTGCCGGCCGACACGACCCGCCGCGCCGATTCGCTCCAGGTAGCCGCCCGCCCCAAAGGCCAGGTGGCCACCACCATCAAGTACACGGCCAAGGACTCGATGCAGTTCGACGTGACGCAGAAAGTAGCCCGCCTGTACAATAAGGCCAGCGTGAACTACGGCGAAACCGACCTGAAGGCGGCCCTCATTACGGTGAACTACGGGCAGAACACCATGGAGGCCGAGGGCCGCATGGACACGGTGAAGAACCGGCTGGTAGACCGCCCCGTGCTCAAAGACGGCGCGGGCCTGTACACGGCCAGCAACATTGCCTACAACTTCAAGAGCAAAAAGGCCCGTGTGACGGATGCCGTCACCACGCAGGGCGATGGCTTTGTAAGTGCCGCCACCATCAAGCGCCTGCCCAACGGCGACATCAACGGCCTGAGCGGGCGCTACACTACCTGCAACCTGGAACACCCGCACTTCTACATTCAGGCCAAGAAGATGAAGGTTATTCCGGGGGAGAAAGTGGTAACGGGACCGTTCAATCTCGTGATTGGCGACGTGCCCACCCCGTTGGGCTTTTTGTTCGGCTTTTTCCCGATGCCCAACAAAAGCCGCGGCTCGGGTATCCTGATTCCGACCTTCGGGCAGGCGGCCGACCGCGGCTACTACCTCACCAACGGCGGCTACTACTTCGCGCCCAACGACTACATCGGCGTGCGCCTGACGGGCGACATCTACGCCGGCAACGCGCAGAAATTTGGTGGCTTCGGGGCCACGGCCGACGTGTCGTACCTGAAGCGCTACACCTTTCAGGGCAATTTCAACCTGCGCTTCTCGAATCGGCCCACCAATCCCATCGTGCTGCCCTCCGACGGCACGGCCAACGTAGGCCAGACCTACATTCAGCCCCCGGCCAGCAACTCGTTCTGGATTAGCTGGAACCACTCGCCCGTGCCCAAGCCCGGCGGCGGGCGCTTCACGGCCAGCGTGAACGCGGGTACCAGCAGCTTCAACCGTGTGAACAGCCTCGATGCCCGCCGCTACCTGGCCACGCAGTACAGCTCCAGCATCGGCTACTCGAAGCAGCTGCGCTATCTGCCCATCAACTACGACATCAAGATGAGCCAGGCGCAGGGCACCGACGGCACCATGACCTTCACGCTGCCCGACATCAGCGTGGGCGTGGCGCGGCAGTACCCCTACCAGTGGCTGGGCATCAAGCCCGGCGCGGGCGGCAAGCTGGGGGCCATGTTCTATGAGCAGTTCACCATCAGCTACAACCTCACGGCCCGCAACGAGTTCAGCAACACCGTGCAGCCGCGCACGCTGAGCAATGGCTTCCCGCTGCTGGGCGGCGGGGCCGAAGCGGCGCGTATTCCGTTTCGCTTCAACAACCTAGGCCGGCTGTTTGCCAATGGGCGCAACGGCATCCAGCACCAGTTTGGCATTGGGCTGGGCTCGTACTCGCTGGGGCCGCACTTCAAGTTCAACCCCACGGTGAGCTACAGCGAAGTGTGGTACGGCCAGAAGCTGAAATACGAGTATGTGGAAAAGGCTCAGGCCGTGCGCATCGATACCATTCGCGGCTTCAACCGCATTGGGGCCTACTCGCTGGGCGCCAGCCTCAACACCACCATCTACGGCACGGTGGTGCGGCGCGGCACCCACAAAATTCAGGCCCTGCGCCACAAGATGACGCCCAGCGCCAACTATAGCTACTCGCCCAATGCCTACGCCAACAGCAATGTGTACCAGTCGGGCTACGCCGTTTTTGGCGATTACCTGCAAACCCTCAGCCCCGCCAACCGCCAGCTGCTGACCGATGCCGTGCTCTACGGCCCCAGCACATTCAACAGCTACAACGGCTTCATCTACGGCACGCCCGGCAGTGCCCGCGTGAGCGCCGTTTCCTTCAACCTGCAAAACAACGTGGAGCTGAAGGTGCGCGACAGCCAGGACAGCACCGGCACCAACCCTTTCCGCAAGGTGAGCTTGATTGACGGGCTCGACTTCAACATGGGCTACAACTTTGCCGCCACCGAGCGCAAGCTGTCGAACCTGAACGTGCAGTTCCGCACCCAGATTGCCAAGAAGCTGAACCTGAACAGCGGCGCCAGCTTCTCGCCCTACCAGCGCAACAGCCAAGGCATCGAAATTGACCAATACCTGTTTCAGGCCCGCAATGGCAAGCTGCTGCGCCTCTCGTCGGCTACGCTCGGGGCTACGTACGCCTTCAACCCGTCTACCGGCAAGAAAAAAAGCGTGGTGCGCCGCGCCGTGGCGCCCAGCAACGACCCCACGCTCGGCACCGTGGGCCCGCCCAATTTTTACGCCGACTACGTCGACTTCGACATTCCGTGGGAGTTGAACCTGACCTACGCCGCCGGCTACACCACCAATACCATTCCCCTCACCACCGCTTACATCCAGCAGAATCAGCGGCCACCCATCCTGGCCCTTAATACCGTGGGGGTAACGGGCTCGGTCAAGCTCACGCCCAACCTGCGCCTGAGCTACAACCTGGGCTACGACATTACCAACCAAACCGTTACCTACCCCAACATCACCTTCTTCCGCGACCTGCACTGCTGGCAGATTAACGGCACCTGGATTCCTTTCGGCGTCACCAAGGGCTATAATTTTACCATCGCCGCCAAAAGCAGCCTGCTGCAGGACCTCAAGCTGAACCGTAACCGGTACGCCCAGTACCAATAGCTCCGGCGCGGGGCCCTAGCAGCCTGCAGCTATTAGCCGACGATATGGTGCCATTGGCTGGGCAAAATAAAACGTTGGGATAAATAGCCCTCTGAAACAGCTGGATAGCAGCTTATTTGGGGTTTTTATTACCATCTCACTGCCATGAATCCAACTGACCTGCGGGCGCTGCTCACGGACGAACCCGTGAGTAGAACCACCTTTTTCACCCAGCTCCTGACCGTCCCGTCGGCCTCCTCCCATTCTCTGTCCGACGACGAGCTTGCCCCCGACAGCCTCGCCGCGGCCGACTCCGTGGTGCCCGCCGCGGCCGAGCCGCCGGCTACCACGGGTTTTCCGGCGTAGGAAATAACCCGGCTCTGCATGACTTTCCGATGGCCCCTGCGTTACAGCCAGGGGCTTTTTGCTGCCCGCGCCATGCACGCTAACGAAATTGTTGCCAGCTTTGCCCCGCCAACCGGCAACTCATTTCGTTTTCTCGCCTCGCGCGCCCATTTCCATGTCCCAGCATAAGGAAGTCAAACTCGTTACCACCCACCAGATGCTCGCCATGAAGGAGCGGGGGGAAAAAATATCCATGCTCACGGCCTACGACTACTCGATGGCCAAGATTCTCGACGGTGCGGGCGTCGACGTGCTTCTCGTGGGCGACTCGGCCTCGAACGTGATGGCTGGCCACGAAACCACCCTCCCCATCACCCTCGACCAGATGATATACCACGCCCAGGGCGTGGTGCGCGCCGTAAAACGGGCCTTCGTGGTAGTTGACCTGCCCTTCGGCTCTTACCAGGGCAACTCCTCCGAGGCGCTGCGTTCGGCCATTCGCATCATGAAGGAGTCGGGCGGCCACGGCATCAAGCTCGAAGGCGGCGCCGAGATTAAGGACAGCATCATCCGCATTCTCACGGCCGGCATTCCGGTGATGGGCCACCTGGGCCTCACGCCGCAGTCCATCTACAAATTCGGCACCTACACCGTGCGCGCCAAGGAAGAAGCCGAAGCCCAGAAACTGCTCGAAGACGCCCGCCTGCTGCAGGAAATCGGTTGCTTCGCGCTGGTGCTGGAGAAGATTCCGGCCGCCTTGGCCAAGCAGGTGGCCGAGGAGCTCACCATTCCGGTCATCGGCATCGGCGCCGGCCCCGACGTGGACGGCCAGGTACTCGTGGTGCACGACATGCTGGGCCTCACCAAGGAATTCAAGCCCCGCTTTCTGCGCCGCTACGCCGAGCTGCACGACGTGATGACCGAAGCCGTGCAGCACTACGTGGCCGACGTGAAAAGCCGCGAGTTCCCGAGCAAGGAGGAAGGGTATTAATTCCATCTTGTCATCCTGAGCGCAGTGAAGGACCTTATCACGTTCGAGCAGTTCCGCTAGCGTGGTGAGGTCCTTCACTGCGTTCAGGATGACAGCCGCTATCCCGTACACTCCCGCCCAGCTTCGTATCTTCGCCGCATAATCAGCAAGAGCAGAGCGCCGGATGAGTGTGGTCTGATGACGTGCGGTAGTGCCCCCAAGGGGCCCCGGCCCGCTCCTGCGAGTAATCATTTCCGCCTGTTTCCGCCGCGTGAATCGTCCCAACCTCTGGTCCGAAGGCAGAGAAATTCTGTTCGAAGACAACCATTTGCTCGTTATTAACAAGCCTGCCGGCATTCTGGTGCAGGGCGACGCTACCGGCGACGAGCCCCTCTCCAAGAAAGCCGCCGAGTACCTGCGCTTCAAGTACAAGAAGCCCGGCGAAGCCTTCGTGGGCGTGTGCCACCGCATCGACCGGCCGGTGTCGGGCATTGTCATTCTGGCCAAAACCAGTAAGGCCCTGAGCCGGCTGAACGAGATGTTCCGCGACGACAAGATTCACAAAACCTACTGGGCCCTCACCGGCCGGCCACCCGTGCCCGAAACCGGCACGCTGGTGCACTGGCTGGTGAAGGACACCGTGCGCAACGTCACCAAGGCCTACCCCGACAAGCACAGCCAGGGCCTGCGCTCTGAGCTGCGCTACGAGCTGCTGGGCCCGGCCGGCAACCGCTACCTGCTCCAGATTAACCCCGTCACGGGCCGCCCCCACCAGATTCGAACCCAGCTGGCTACCGGCCTCGGCACCCCCATCGTGGGCGACGTGAAGTACGGCTTCATCGCCCCGCTGCCCGATGTGAGCATTGCCCTGCACGCCCGCCAGCTGCAGCTGCAGCACCCCGTCACGAAAGAGCTAATAACCTTCGTGGCGCCTTTGCCCGATGCCCCGCATTGGGACGCCGCGCGGGAGTTCTACAAGTAGGCCGCAACTTTTAATAACTATTTGTCATCCTGAACGCAGTGAAGGACCTTATCACGCGCTGAGCGAATCAGCTGTGATAAGGTCCTTCACTGCGTTCAGGATGACAGGTTGCCACCGACCGGCCATACGTGCAAGATTTTGGCCTTTCGGACCTGGAAAATCCGCTACCCTCCCGCTGGCCGTAATTTTGCCCCTGTCCCACTGAACCTAAGCGCGGGTATTTTGCTTGTGCCCTCAGTTCAGCTTTTGCACCCTTTATGGCTATTCTGATTTTCTTCGTTGCCCACTATTATCTGTCGCTGTTCACCCAGACGTTCTACCTGCACCGTTATGCGGCGCACAAGATGTTTACGATGAACAAGTTTTGGGAGAAAGCCTTCTTCCTGTTCACCTACATCTGCCAGGGCAGCAGCTTCCTCTCGCCCCGGGCCTACGCGCTGCTGCACCGCATGCACCACGCCTACTCCGATACCGAACTCGACCCGCACTCGCCCCATTTCTCGAACAATGCGTTCGACATGATGTGGAAAACCAAGAATATCTACAACGATGTGCTGAACCACAACCACGAGCTGGCCACGCGTTTCGAGGGTGACATTCCGGAATGGAAACTCATCGAAAACCTCGGCGACAAGTGGTACTCGCGCTTGGCCTGGGGCACGGCCTATGTGTTGTTCTACATCAACTTCGCCACGGCCTGGTGGCAGTACCTGCTGCTGCCCATCCACTTCCTGATGGGTCCCATCCACGGCGCCATCGTGAACTGGGGCGGCCACAAGTACGGCTACCAGAACTTCGACAACAACGACAAATCGATGAACACGCTGGCGCTCGATTTTCTGGCCTTCGGCGAGCTATTCCAGAACAACCACCACAAATTACCCATGCGCGTCAACTTCGGCGTGAAATGGTGGGAGTTTGACCCCACCTACGTCGCCATCTGGGGCCTCGACAAAGTGGGCATCATCAAGGTGAAACGCAAAAACATGAACCTGAATACCATGTCGAAGCTGGCCAAGCCCAAGCGCGAGGCCGTAGCGGCATAGCCGTTCACCTTTCGAATTGCGAGAAGCCCCGGCCCAACGCCGGGGCTTTTTTTATATCCAATTAGTAGCTAATACCCTGAACAAACGCTACCTTTGCACTCCCAATTTTGGGAAACCCTCACCCGATGCACGAGATGCATCACACAACCCCACCGGTTTATGGCAGTTAAAATCCGCCTCGCCCGTCGTGGCCGCAAGAAGGCTTCGACTTACGACATCGTAGTAGCTGATTCCCGTTCGCCCCGCGACGGTCGTTTCATCGAGAAGCTCGGCACCTACAACCCCCACACCAACCCTGCCACCATCAACTACGACGCCGACCGCGCGTTCTACTGGATGATGACCGGTGCTCAGCCCACCGACACGGTGCGCGCCATGCTCAGCTACCGCGGCGTGCTCTACCGTCGTCACCTGCAGCTGGGTGTCGACAAAGGTGCCATCAGCCAAGAAGTTGCTGACCAGCGTTTCGACGCCTGGAAACAGGAGAAAGACGCTAAAATTGAAAGCAAGCGTACCGGCTTGGACGACGCTAAAGCCGACGCTCGCAAAGCTGCTCTCGCCGCCGAAACCAAAGTGAAGGAAACCCGCGCCGAAAACCTGCGTCAGAAGCAGGCTGCTCTGCTCGCCGCCAATGCCCCCGCTCCGGCCGCCGAAGAGGCTACCGAAGCTCCGGCTGCCGAGGCTACCGAAGCTGCCGCTGAGTAGTTTTTAGGTATCTGAAAACCGAAAGCGTTTGGGAGTTGTAAGCCGGTTCGGCTGGCAACTCCCAAACGCTTTTTCGTTCCCCCCTCCCCTGCCATGACCCTCGACGAAACCTATCAGCTCGGCTACATCCTCAAAACCCACGGCCTGCGCGGCCACGTAGCCGCCCACTTCGACGTGGACGATGTGGCCGACTACCTCAAACTCAAAACCGTGTACCTCACGCTGCCCGCCGCCCCTACCAAGCTGGTGGAGCACAAGGTGGAAAAAGTGCAGCCGCAGTCCGGCAACAAGGTGCTGCTCAAGTTGCGCGGCATCGAGCGCATCGAAGAAGCCGAGCCGTTGCGTGGCGCGCAGCTGCACCTGCCCCTGGCCGCCCTGCCGGAGCTGGCAGACGACCAGTTCTACTTTCACGACGTTATCGGCTTCACCGTAGTCGACGCTAATCTGGGCGTGCTGGGCACGGTGGAGAACTTCTACGAGCTGCCCCAGCAGGACATGCTGGCCATGCGCTACCAGGGCCAGGAAGTGCTTATTCCGGTAGTAGACGAGCTGGTGAGCCATGCCAATCAGGAAAAGCAGGAAATCTACGTGAACCTGCCCGAAGGTCTGCTCGACGTGTACCTGAAACCCAGCAACCGCCAGCAGGACGAAGCCGAATAAAAACTGGTTTTTAGCTGTCAGCCAGTAGCTTTTAGCTCTCAATGTACTTTCTGAGAGCAAGCTAACGGCTATAAGCTATTGGCTAACAGCTCAAAGAAATGAGAATAGACATCCTCACCTGCCTGCCGGAGCTACTAGTCAGCCCCTTTGCCCATTCCATTGTGAAGCGGGCGCAGGACAAGGGCCTGGCTGAAATCCACGTGCACCAACTGCGCGACAAGGCCATCAACAAGCACGGCCAGATTGACGACTTCGTATTTGGCGGCGGCGCGGGCATGGTGTTGCGCGTCGAGCCCATTGCCGCGTGGATGGACGAGTTGATGGCCCAGCGAACCTACGACGCCGTCATCTACCTCACACCCGACGGCGAGACCCTGCGCCAGCCGCTGGCCAACCGCCTCTCGCTGCTGCAGAACGTGCTGATGCTCTGCGGACATTACAAGGGCATCGATGAGCGCATCCGCCAGACCTACATCACCCACGAAATCAGCGTGGGCGACTACGTGCTGAGCGGTGGCGAGCTCGGGGCGGCCATCTTGGTCGATACCGTGGTGCGGCTGTTGCCTGGGGTGCTGGGCAACGAAGAATCAGCCCTGTCTGACTCGTTTCAGGACGACTTGCTGGCGCCTCCTATCTATACCCGGCCCGCTGAATGGCGCGGGCAGGCCGTGCCGGAAATTTTACTTTCAGGCAATACGCCCAAAATTGAAGAGTGGCGGCACGAACAGGCCCTGGCCCGTACGCAGGCCCGCCGCCCCGATTTGCTGCCCTAAGCCACCGGTTTCGACCACCACGGCAGTTGAATGAACAGCAAATCAAGGAACAAGCTGGTGGATGTTCTACAAATCGCTTGCTATCGTGCGCGCAAAGCACTATCTTTGCGCTCCGTTTCGATAAAATACTAATTCCCGACGGCGGCGCCGTCTTTCGCATTTTTCTCAGCCATGAGCGTACTACTTGACTTTATCCAGGCCGAATCGCAGGAGCGCCGCGCCAGCTTTCCCGACTTTGCCGCCGGCGACACCATTAACGTGCACGTGAAAATTCGCGAGGGCAATAAGGAGCGCATTCAGCAGTTCCAGGGCGTGGTGCTGCAGCGCCGCAACCCCAGCTCGAACGGCGAAACCTTCACCGTACGCAAGATTTCGAACCAAATCGGCACCGAGCGTATTTTCCCCCTGCTGTCGCCCAACATCGAGAAAATCGAAGTGGTGCGTCGCGGTAAAGTGCGTCGTGCCCGTCTGTTCTACCTGCGCGGTCTGTCGGGCAAGCAGGCTCGTATCAAAGAGCGTCGCCTGAACGTAGCCAAGGCTACCGCCTAAGCACTCCCGCAGCCGTTGGCTGCAATAAAAACAAAAAGCCGGTCCCATGCGTGGGACCGGCTTTTTTAGGTTTGTGCAAGCAAACCAGCCTGCGCTGTTTAGCTGTGCGAAGAAAAATCCTGCGGGAGCTTGCCATCAACAGCCACGTCGCTGCCCTGCAGTTGCTTGGCTACCGCCGACAGCACCTCGCCGAGCTTGGTCATGCGGGTGGCGGTGTTCACGTTATCGGCAAAATTGGCAGCTTGCGCGGTGCCCGTGCCCAAGCGAGCCAGTAGCGGGGCAATTACGCTGGCATCGAGCGTGCCGCTACCAAAATGCGCTTTCAAGGCCTGTAAATCAACTATTAGCTCGTGTAATGCGGGGTTATTAGCCGCTTTCAGGTCTTCAATCCAACGCTGAAGCTGGTTGTCGAGGCCGGCCCGCTCGGCGGTGGCAGTGAGGTCACCGGTGAGCAGGTGAATAGCGCTGTCGAGGTGCACTTGGTGCTGCGAATCTTTCTTTTCCATGAGAGGCTTACGTAGATGATAAGAGTGGCCGACCGCAATTGCGGTCTGATACCACGAACGTAAGCCGGCAGTAATAGTTGAGCACCCCACCAAAAGAACGGGCCCCGCCAGAGATTGGCGGGGCCCGTTCTTTTGGGCCGGCAAAAGGCCGGTGGGCTATTCTATCTTGTTGCGGCGCTCTTTCACCGATTCCAGCGCAATGCGCATGTTCACAATATCGGTGCGGGCGGCTTCCTGCTCTTTCAGGTTAGCATCAACAAGGTTGTTGAGTTGCTGCAGCTCGGCGGCGTTGGCAGCCAGCATCTGCTGGATTTCAAGCTTGCGGGCCTTATTTTTCTCAATGTCTTTCTTGATGGATTCTTGCTTGGCAATAACGGCCGAGTGGGCGTTTTGCGAGTTCACCAACGACTTTTCAGCTTCGGTAATCTGCGAAGCCAGGTCTTCGAGATACATCATGCGGGCAAAATCCTTGAGGTATTTCTCGGCCGATTTCCATTGTACCGGCGTGGCATCTTTTCCCAGGTACGCATTGCCGAGGTCGATGCTCCACCATATGGTAGTACCCGTCGGGGTAGCATCAACCTTGCTGATAACGCGAATGGGGTTAGGTGCAATTTCTTCGATAACCACACCGTCCAGTGTCAACACCCCTTTGTTGTTCTTCAGCTTGCTGCCAAACTTGTCGCTCAACTGCTTAATCCAGGAAGCTTCGACCCGACGGCTATCGAGCTGCACACTCACCTGCTGGCCTTTCCGAGGAATGCTATTGATAGACTTATCGGCTTCATCTACAGGCGATTTCTGTGCATAACTGCTTAATGCTGCCACGCATACAAGAAGTAGAATGAGTAAACTACGTTTCATGGGAATAGTAACTAAAGAAAGCTTTAAAGAAGAGAAAGGGTGCTAATCGATTTGGCGAGCCCCGTTGCCCGGCTTTTCAAATTTAGGACCTTTATTCGATGCAAATTCGGGTACCAGCCTATTTTTTTCCATTTCCACAATTTTTATTCATTTTGTCACACTAAAAATTCACTTGATTCAATTTTTACTACATATTTATCATATTCTTCATTAACCCATGCTGCCGCTAAACAAAGGCTGTTCTACCGGGTTACGCAGGCCTATGCAAGTAACTGTTTGCCGCACCGAGCACTTCAATGCTGCCCACCGTTTGTACAATCCCGCCTGGAGCGACGAGCGCAACCAGCAGGTCTTTGGTAAATGCAATAATCCCAATTACCACGGCCACAACTACAACCTGACGGTACGCCTGACCGGGCCCATCGACCCGGAAACCGGTTACGTGTATGACTTGAAACGGCTGAGCGACTTGCTTAAAGCAGAAGTGCTGAACCGCTACGACCACCGCAACCTGAACCTGGACACAGAAGAATTCCGCAACCTGAACCCCACGGCCGAAAATATTGCTGTGGTTATCTGGCAGCGCCTGCGGCCGCATCTGGCAGCTGAGCTGGCTTTATCGGTCACGCTCTACGAGACGGACCGTAACTTTGTCGAATATCATGGATAACGCTTCCGGGCAACGCCCGGCCCCCGACTCGCAGCTGGCCGCCAGCCTGCGCACGCCCCTCCGCCCCGACGCGTTCGAGCGGAGTGAGGAAGAAAAGATTACGGCCATAACGGGCCACTTCGAGGCCATTATGCGCGAGCTGGGCCTCGACCTGACCGACGACAGCCTAGCCGGCACACCGCGCCGCGTGGCGAAGATGTATGTGCAGGAGTGGTTTAAGGGCCTCGACCCCAAACACCGGCCCGAGGTGCGGCTGTTTGAGAACCGCTACGACTACCACCAGTTGCTGGTGGAGCGCGACATTACGCTGTTTTCGTGCTGCGAGCACCACTTCGTGCCAATCATTGGCAAGGCCCACGTGGCCTATCTGCCGGCGGCCAATGTGGTGGGGCTGAGCAAGCTGAACCGCGTGGTGCAATACTACGCCCGCCGCCCGCAGGTGCAGGAGCGCCTCACCCGCCAGATTTCGGAAGAATTGAAGCAAAGCCTGGGCACCGACGACGTGGCTGTGCTCATTGAAGCCGACCACCTATGCGTGATGAGCCGCGGCGTGAACGACACGAGCAGCAGCACCCTCACCAGCGAGTACAGCGGCCGCTTTGCGTCGGATGAGTCGCTACGGCGGGAGTTTCTGCGGCAAATCGGCAAGTAGTTGTCAGCTGCTCGTTGTCCGTTGTCAGGATGTTCTGAGAAATATGCTTGACCTTGGGCAACCAAATTCTGACAACGGACAACCAACAACTGACAACGACTTACATGAAAGTTCTCATCACTGGCGGTACGGGCATGATTGGCACGCGGCTGGCCGAAATGCTGATTGACAGCGGCTACGAAGTGGCCCTGCTGAGCCGCGAGCCGGCCAAGAGCAGCCATTTCCGCAGCTTCCGGTGGGACGTGCAGGCCGGCACGATTGACGAGGCAGCCGTGCCGTATGCCGACTACATTGTGAGTTTGGCCGGGGCCAGCGTGGCCGATGGCAAGTGGACCGACGAGCGCAAGAAAGAGATTATGACCAGCCGCCTCGGCGGACTGGCGCTGCTGACGCGCGAGCTGGCCAAACCCGGCCACCATGTGCGGGCCGTGATTTCGGCCTCAGCGGTGGGGATTTATGGTGACGCGGGCGACCGGCTGCTGACCGAGGAAACGCCGCCGGCACTGCCCACGCACGACTTTCTGGCCGATGTATCGCACCAGTGGGAGCTGGCGGCTGCGCCCATCGCGGCGCTGGGCATCCGGACGGTGATTCCGCGCATTGGGGTGGTGCTGAGCACGCAGGGTGGCGCGCTGCCCCAGATTGCCAAGCCGGTGAAGCTGGGCGCGGGCGCGGCGCTGGGCAGCGGCAAGCAGTACATGTCCTGGATTCACCTCGACGACCTCTGCCGGCTGTTCATCACCATGCTGGAAGACGAGAGTTGGCGCGGCACCTACAACGCGGTGGCCCCCTACCCTGCCACTAACCAGGCCTTCACCGAGGTGCTGGCCGACGTGCTGCACCGGCCGCTGCTGCTGCCCAAGGTGCCGGCCTTCGGCCTGAAGCTGGCGATGGGCGAGATGAGCGAGGTGGTGCTGGCCTCGCAGAACGTGAGCGCGGCTAAGGTGCTGGCGCAGGGCTTCCGGTTCGAGTATCCGGAGCTGCGCGGGGCACTGCAGGCGCTATACGCGGGGGAGTAGAACGGACTCGACGCGCAGTCAACGCCTCCGGAAACCGTTCCGATGGGTCCGGAGAGGCATCCGATGAAGCTGATGAGTAGCTTTGCTTATGCGCATTGCCTGCCTCCTCATCGTGCTTCTGTCTAATGCGGCTTGCCTGTGCGCCCAACCTATGCAAACACGTCCGTTGACCGAACTTATCAACCATCAGGACCCGGCTTGGCCGTTAGTGCAAGGCTGGATTGCTGCTGCTAAAAACAAGGTTCAGGTACTGCCAAAGACTGCGGGCCGCGCTGATAGCGCTTTACTCGCCGCGCAGGTAACGACCCGCTCATCAATGGGTGCGGTGGTGTATGAGACGGGCGGCATCCTCGTGGATGGCGGCTGGCTTCGCATCCTGGGTTCTGGCTCCCCCACGCTCAACCGGGATTTGATGGGCTGGAACAAGGACAAGCAAAAAGGTCTTCTGCTGGTTGCTGATGATGCTTTGGGCGGCTTTTTTGCACTCAATGGAGGCGCTTTCGACCAAGCGACACTTGGCAAGATTTATTATCTAGCACCCGACAATTTAGAGTGGGAACCGCTGGATATGGGCTACTCTGATTTTCTGGTTTTCTGCTTCTCCGGCAACTTAAATCAGTTTTACGATGGACTGCGTTGGAAGGACTGGCAAGCCGACGTTGCGAAACTCAATGGCAATCAAGCCTTTTTTTGCATGCCTCTTCTATTCACTAAAGAAGGCAAAGACCTGAGCAAAGTCAGCCGAAAGCCTGTGCCCATTTCGGAGCTATGGGGCATTCATAACGACTTCCGAAATCAGCTAGGCATTCATTGACGCCTGCCCCTAACGCCGTGCGCTAAAGCTGGCGTGCAGCTTTGCCGCTACTCTTCGTAACTTGGTGGTATGGGCTCCCAAGTAAATTTCATCATCGTCCAGCCTCAGCTATCGCGAGAGGCATTTCTGCAGTCCCTAGCGGAATCATTTCCGGAAATTGCGGAGGAAGTGCTCGATGAAGATTATGCCGGGCTGATTCACTTGCAGGTAGGTGCAATGGCCCGATACGGCAATCGGCTCATCCAAACCGGACGGTTCGATGAGCTACAAAAGCTGTTCGACTTCTTTCATCACACCGTAACGAAAGTGGATAGTAATACCGAAAATGCCCTTTACGTTTCCTTTCTGGAGCACATCGACATGGCTGGCGAATCGGAGAAAGCGAAACAGGCCCGTAGCATTTTGCCCGCCGGATACCTGTCTACTTGGCAGGCTCTGTGGGAGGGTCGTTACGAGTAGTCTACTGCTACATTAGCGCCCGCCCTTGATGCTGTCGGGCACGGCGCCGCCGTTGTTCATCTGCTCTAGGAGGTTGTCGGCGGCGATGGTATCGACGGCTTCGGCGCGGCGGCGGCGGGGCTCCGATTCGGAGACGCAGGTGTACTTCTTGCTTATTTTGACGGAGGGCTTGGGGAAGTGGCCGTAGGTGTAGCCGAGGTCGGTGTCCTTGTACACTTTCTCCATGAATTTGCCGAAGATGGGCAGCGCGGTGCGGCCGCCTTCGCCCTGCTGCGAGCCCACGAAGTGGATGCTGCGGTCTTCGCCGCCCACCCACACGCCGGTCATCAGGTCTTTGGTCATGCCCATGTACCAGCCGTCGGAGTAGTTGCTGGTGGTGCCGGTTTTACCGCCAATCTGGTTGTCGTTGTGCCAGAGGTCGTAGTCCCACAGGGCCTGGGAGGTGCCGCCGGGCTCTTCCATGCCGCCGCGCAGCATGTAGGTCATCAGCCAGGCGGTTTCGGGCGAGATGGCGCGTTTTTGGGCGGGGTCGAACTGCTTGATGACGTTGCCGTTGCGGTCTTCGATGCGCGTCACGAGCCGGGGCTCGGAGCGGAAGCCGGTGTTCATGAAGGTGCTGTAGGCGTCCACCATTTCGTACACGCTCACGTCGCCGCCCGAGCCCAGGCCGATGCTGGGCACGGCGAGCAGCGGCGAGGTGATGCCGACTTTGTGGGCGTATTTGGCCACGTTATCCCAGCCCACTTTTTCGGTGAGTTGGGCCGTCACGGAGTTCACCGAGCGGGCCATGGCGTGGCGCAGCGTCATGTTGATGCCCGTGTACTCGCGGGTCACGTTGTCGGGCTGCCACTCCATGGGCTGGCCGTTTTCGGTGTATTTGATGGTGACGCGCTGGTCGCGGATGCGGTCGCAGGGCGTGTAGCCGTTGTCGAGGGCCGTGAGGTAGACGAAAGGCTTGAACGTGGAGCCGGCCTGGCGCTTGCCTTGGCGCACGTGGTCGTACTGGAAAAAGCGGTAGTCGAGCCCGCCCACCCAGGCCTTCACGTGGCCGGTGAAGGGGTCCATGCACATCATGCCTGACTGTAGAAAGTGCTTGTAGTAAGCCAGCGAATCGAGCGGCGACATCACGAGCGTGGTGTCGTTGTCGTCGTGCTTCCAGGTGAAGACTTTCATCGGCCGCTTGGCGTTCAGGGCCGAATCGAGGCGCTGGGGCTGGTTTTTGTAGCGGTTGGCGAGGGTTTTGTAGCTCTCGGTGCGCTTCATCTGCGTCAGGATGAAGTCGGGGATTTCGTGGCCTTCGTCGTCGACCCAGGGGTTGGAGCCGCGGTTGCGCCAAAAGTTGTCGAACTGGCGCTGCAGGGCCTTCATACGCTCGTGCAGGGCCTCTTCGGCGTGGGCCTGCATGCGCGAGTCGATGGAGAGGTAGATTTTGAGGCCGTCGCGGTACATGTCGTGGCCGGTGCTGTCGCACCAGGCATCCACAAACTGGCTCACCGCGCCGCGGAAGTAGGTATCGGGCCCGTCTATGTGCTTCTCGACGTGGTAATCGAGTTCCACGGGTGTGGCTTTGAGGCGCTCAATCTCGGCCTTGGGCAGCACACCGGCCTGGCCCATGCGGTCGAGCACCACGTTGCGGCGGCGCTTGGCGGCGGCCGGGTGGAACTTGGGGTTGTAGGCCGTGGGGTTGTTGAGCACGCCCACGAGCATGGCGGCCTGCTCGGGCCGGAGGCTGTCGGGCGAGGTGTTGAAGAAGGTTTTGGCCGCCACTTTGATGCCGAAGGCGCTGGAGCCGTACTCCACCGTATTCAGGTACATGCGCAGGATTTCCTCCTTGGTGTAGCGCTGCTCCAGGTCGACGGCCGTGAGCCACTCCTTGGTTTTGGCCACGATGGTGCTCACCACCGGAATGTAGCCCAAAGCGCCGCGGCTTTGCTGGCGGCGAATTTTGTAGAGGTTTTTGGCCAGTTGCTGGGTGATAGTGGAGCCCCCACGCTTCTCGCCGCGCAAAGAAGCGAACACGCCGCCGAGCACGGCTTCCAAATCGATGCCCGAATGCTTGTAGAAGCGCACGTCTTCGGTCGCAATGAGGGCCTTGATGAGCACGGGCGACATCTGATTCAGCGCCACCGGCGAGCGGTTTTCGCGGAAGTATTTGCCGATGAGCACGCCGTCGGAGGTGTACACTTCGGAGGCCTGCTCGACTTTGGGGTTTTCGAGGTCGGACAAGCTGGGCGACTTACCGAACAGAAACAGGAAGTTGGTGCTCACCAGAAACGGGTACACCAGAAACAGAATCACCACCAGCCCGAACCCGACCCAGGCCCAGCTGGCCAGCCGCACGGGCCAGCGCCCGCCGGACTTGATTTTCTTAGGGCCAGAGGAAGAAGCGGAATTCGGCGTTTTGAGGTCGGCCATACGAGGCAGCAAGTGGGGAGCGGGGCAATTGCCCCACCGCGAAGAACGACAAATATACCAGTCGCCCCGCCCTTGCGGGAAAAATTAGGGGGCCGCACAGGTTATAAGGCGGAGTACCGCGAAATTTCATTTCGCCACGAGCGGAGCGAGTTCCGGGAGTGGCCCGCGGGTTTATTCGCGGCGCGAATCGCGAAATAAAATTTCGCGCTACTCCGCCTATTAGCGCCGCTGGCGAGCCGAAAGGATGGCCTGGTGGTACACGTTGCGGCGGGCACGGGCCCGGTTGCGCTGCCAGCGCCAAGCCAGTTCACCCAGAGCCAACAGAATGATAACGAGGCCCAAGAAGTAGCTCCAGTGCAGCATGCGAATCTGGCCGCGGGTAGGCGAATCGAGTTCCTGAAACAGAAACCAGCCCCAGAGCTCATCAATCAGCGTAAAGCCCCAAATAATGGCAGCGAAGATGCGGCCGGCCCGGCCCAGCGCCAGGTGCCAGTGCAGCAGGTAGAGCACCACGCCCGGCAGCGCCGACAGCAGCACCAGCGGCGACTCTTTCACGAGCGGCAGACCCAGGAAAATGATGCTAAGCGTTTCCTTCAGCACCTGCGCGCCGGCCAGAAAACGGCCCAGCCGCGACAGTTTGGGAATAACGGAAGGTGGGTGCAGATGCGAAACAGGCATGGGCGCAAACCCGGACGAATAAACCCGGACGGCGCTAATATACTGATTCGTCGCTAGTAGCGGCGGGCCATGAGGCGGGCCGCCTGGCAGCGCCAGGTGAGGACGACAATGAGCAGCCCTTTCACCGAATCGAGCAGCAGGTTATCGGGCTTACCGAAGGCGTAGTAAATGCCGATGCCAATGGCTATCCACCAGAATCCCAGCAGGTAGCACCAAGTAGCAAAGCCCGGCCGCTTGCGCTGCACCTGCGCCAGCGCCACCACCACTACCAGCGACACAAACAGCAGCAGCCAGCCCAGTACATAGGCCAGAAACGCATTGGCCGGGCCGTAGGCGACGCCAAACTGCTTCAGGGTGAAGGCCGGGGCGAAGAAAGCACCGCCCGTCAGGGCCAGCTCGAGCAGCAAGGCGATGAAAAGCACGAGCAACAGCAGCGTACGGGGCATAACGACGAGAGCTTGCGAGAAGACGTGAACGGCAATTCCCGGCGTGGGACGCTTAACGGGCCGCCAAGCTAATCAATAAACTTGAATTAGTGCTTATTCAGTTTCTTCGGCATAAGCTACTCCGTAAGGCATACTTGCTGATAACAGGCCTTTTAGCGCCATCTGGCAAGACCGCATTTGCGACCCCTTGCCTTTGCAGGAGTCAATTTTTGACCGGCATAATACTCCGAAAACTAGTTTACAGGCGTTAGCCAGAATGAGGAGCACGCAGTCTTACTCAGGCCAAAAGTGCCAGCACAAACAGACCGGCTAATGCTACCAGCGTTGCCAGTACGATTGCACTGGTCTTGATTACCGCCACCAGCACGCGGCTCAGCAGCAGCAGCCACCAGGGGCCCGTGATGGCCGCCAGCCAGCGCAGCAACGTGCTGACCAGCTGCCAGGAAATCCATAGTCCCCCAACCGGCAGTACCGCCAGGCTCCAGTCGCCCACGGCCAGGTAGCTGGGCCAGACTTCGGCCCGAAACCCGTAGCTGAGCAGCGCCAGCAGCGTCCCACCGCCCGTCAGCCACAGCGAACGCGGCAGTTCGGGCGCGGGTGGCAGGTGCTCACGCCAGCGCACAAGCATTGGCGACAGGCAGGCCAATTTGCTGGCGCAGGACGGCGGTGGGCCGGGCGGCGTAGGTGGCCAGCGACCAGCCCACAATGGACTGCGTGCGCTGACCGCGACGGTAGTGCTGGCGCAGCGTGGGCCAGATTTCGGGCGTGAGCACGGCCAGCAGCAGAAACCCCACGCAGGTGATGGACCAGTCGCCGTTGCCGAGCATGAAAGCTTTGAGCTTCAATTCGTCCTCCGGCGTCATGGCATAGCCCAGCAGCACGTGTTTCAGGTCATGGTTCTCGTAGTGCGGAATGAGCTGTAAATCATTAGCCCGCAGAATATCGACCACGCCCCGGCCCAGCGTGCCGGCGGGCAGACTTTGCAGGTAATCGAGCGATACGCGGGCATCGGCTGGGCCATAGAGGCGCTTGAAAATCGGAATCAGGAACGAGGTGCGGGCGTGCACGATAATCTGGCGGGCAAGCACCTGAAAGCCGTTCAGCGGCTTGGGGGCGTGGGTATGGAGGGCAGTGGACATCAGCGAAATGGGATTGGTGAAATTGAAAATCTGAAGCTTGGAGCGAAGCCGGACCCGCCACTGCTACTCCCGCGACCACAGCAGCATAAGCTGCGTGAAGGCCAGCAGCAGCAGCCCCAGCAGCACGGCCGTAGCGGGCAGCACGCCGCGAATGAGGCGGCGCCAGCGCACGTCGGGCGAGGGCGCGCGCTCCTGCCAGGTGAGCAACAGGCCCAAGGCGGCCACATCGCCGATGCAAAACAGGACGCCGAGGAAAGTGAGGGCGAATTGGGGGAGCGTGTTCATGGGGCGAGCGGATGCGCTTAGTGAGTGTTCAGGTCGATATTGATGAGATTCAGCCACAGCCAGGCCAGGTACAGCAGGCTAACCAGCTGACCTAAAAAGAGCAGCAGTAGTAACGGCTTGGCTTCGGCGCGCTCGTTGGGGCAATGCCGGGCGGCGCGCAGCCGGCCCAAGCCAATCCCGATGGTGGGCCACAGCAAAACCTGCGCAAGCAGCGCGGCAAAGCCCAGGATGATTACCCCGCCGGCCGCGGCCAGCAGCCCGCCGAGGGCGGTTCCGGCCAGCCAAATCCGGCTGCTGTCGCTCCAGTGACGCAGGTCGGAAGCGGCGTCGGTATTCTTGCTCATTGGTTTGTAGTAGCTGTTGAGTTAGACACTTGGATTCGGCGCAGGTCTGTCAGCGGGCGAGGCCGCGAATCCGATGGTGAATCAGTTCCAGGTTCTGCCTTCATCGGTGATGCTGAGCAAGCAGCCGAGCACGACGAAAACGGCGAAAACCAGCCACGCCCATTTCAGCAGGTGTGCTATCGTGCACCAACCCAGTGCCGCTTGGCCGAGTCCCGGCGACTCGTATTTTTCGCTGGCGTAGGCAGCATGAAAGCCGGACAATGCCGCCTGGGTGAACACGAAGTAGCCGCCTACGACCACCAGCGTGGCCAGCACGGTCAGGTTGCGCCCCGCATGGCCTTCCTGCGTCATCGAAACGGCCCCGAGGCCGGGCGCGAAGGCTAGCGTCTGCACCACAGCGTAGTGCCAGAATAGCCACAGGCCGCCCACGCACAGCATTGCGCTGGCCACGCTGCGGGCCAGCCAGCGCCCCAGGGCCGAGGGCGGGTCCGTGTGAATGAGCTTATTCATG
>NZ_BAAGZM010000020.1:0-19745 GCF_054778495.1 Hymenobacter agri | reverse complement strand
GGCGTTCAGCACCTCGGTGGGGTGGGGGCTAAGCAGATGCGCCAGCACCACGTGGCGGGCCGCGTCGGGCAGCGCCAGGTCGGCGGTTTCGGCGAAGCGGCGGCCCAGGCCCTCCTTCAATTCGGCTAAGTAATTGAGGTAGGTGCGGCGCAAAAACAGCAACGCCAGCACCAGCAGCGCGCCCATCCAGAAGAACGGCAGGCCGCCATCGAGCAGGCCCGAGGAACGCAGCGCGAAGAACAGCATCCCCGTCAGGGCCATGCCCACCGGCTCATAAAAACCTTTGGCCAGCGTGTGGGCCGCCAGCCGCTGCGGCGGCGCCAGGGGTTGAAACAGCACCAGAAACACGGGGTCGAACACGGTGCGGCGCAGCACTTCGAGCAGCAGATACAGCCCGCAGTAAAAGGCTAGCTGCCCGCTTTGCGAGTAGCCGCTGGCGACCTTGTAGCCGCCAAATACGGCCAGCGCCACCAGCGCCACCACCGGCAGCAGCCGCAGCGACCACTGCACGCCGTAGCGCTCCAGCGCCTGCCGGCTCACCAGCAGCTTTACGAAGGTGCCCGCCAAATAAGTAGCCGCCAAAATCCAGCCCACCGACTGCATCACGTCTTCCGAAGCGTGAAACTTGTGCTTCACGTTCAGGAAAAACATGTATTCCACGGCCGTAATCACGCCTGCGATGGTTACGAGGCTCAGGCACATGGCCAGCACCAATTGGCTGCCGCCGAACAGTTGCTGCACCAATTTCTTGGGTGGCTGGGCCACGGTCCGCACCGGCCGCGCCGTGGCCTCCACCACGTGCGAGCTGAGGGTGGCGCGCAGCGTGAACAACGCCCCCAGGTAGGCCACGAACGACACACCCAGCAGCACCGGCAGCTGCGCGTCGCCGTGAATGAGCGCCGCCAGCACGGCGCCCAGGGCCTTGGCCGGCATGTCGCCCGAGCTGATGATGCTGAACAGGCGCTTGCTCTGCCGCACATCGAACACCACCGCCGACACGCCCCAGAATTCCAGATTGGTGAGCAGGTAGATAACACGGTAGCCCGCCATAATGGCCACGGCCGCCGCCACCGAATGCCCCAGCACCACCAGCACGCCCAGCACGCCCACCAGCGCCACGGTGGCCAGCAGCACGCGCACAGCCAGCTTTTTTAGCAGGTAGTGGTGCTCAAAATGGGTGTAGACCTTGCCCACGGCCATCATGGCCAGCGCACCCACGATGTAGCCCAGCGGCAGGCTGTGCTCGGGGTTGTGCTCGAGCAGCAGCACGTTGGCCGCCACGTACACCAGCACCGAGCCGATGCCGAGCAGGAAATTATGCAGCAAAAACAGCCCCACGGTGCGGGTTTCGCTGGCTTTGATGCCGAACAGGTTTTGCAGAGAAGCGGCCGAAATCATGCAGAAAGGGGGCCGGCCCAGGCGGCCCGGCCGTAGCCAAAGATACACGGCCCTGCACGTAGCGCGGACTTTTAGTCCGCGCGTGACGGCTCTGGTGTGGTATCCTTCAACTCGCGGACTAAAAGTCCGCGCTACACCGCGCTACGGCAGCACGCGCTCCACAGCCGGCTCGCGGGTGGCGGTGTTCAGCCCTTTGAACTCGATATACTTCACATTCGGCACCCAAAACGTGCCACCCTCGATGCGCAGAAACACGCGCTCCAACTGCAGCTGCCTGCCGTTGATGGTGGCGTACACGTGGAAAGCCCGGTCCACGGGCGAGCGCAGCAGGTAGAACCGCACCTTGCGGTAGGCCGCGAATTTCAGCTCGTACTTATCGGTGGCCAGCTTCTCGGCGCTCAGGCCGTAGGCAAACTTGCGCTGAATGAAGTTCAAATCCTGCCGCTGGCCCTGCTCGTCGTAGCGCAGCCAGAACACGTTCACGGGCTCATCTTCATTCAGGCGGCCGGCGCGGTCCACGTTCAGCTGGTAGATGACGGTATTGGTGTTGGGGTCGCGCTGCAGGTAAAACAGCTGGTTGGGCACACCGCTCGGCACCGGGAACGTGGTGGCCGGTTTAGCGGCCGGCAGCGGGGCGAAGAGAAGCGTGAAAAGCAGCAGAAAAGTCGTTGCCGACATTATTTGGGGCGCGTGAATGGGGCCGCAAAGGTACGGCCGCCAGTAGCGCAGACTTTTAGTCCGCGAGTGAGCGCAGCGAACAGGCGTGACCGCACCAGATGCCCGATGCTCGCTTCTCTCGCTCGCGGACTAAAAGTCCGCGCTACTTCATCCGCCGGAACTTCCGCTG
Organism: Hymenobacter agri; assembly: GCF_054778495.1. Taxonomy (NCBI): domain Bacteria; kingdom Pseudomonadati; phylum Bacteroidota; class Cytophagia; order Cytophagales; family Hymenobacteraceae; genus Hymenobacter; species Hymenobacter agri. The sequence continues at coordinate 17,500 of NZ_BAAGZM010000020.1, read as the reverse complement.
CATCACCTGCTCCACCGGCACGTTCTCAATCTTGCTGTCGAGCCACGACACGATGTCGAGGTACAGGAACGGCCGGCCCTCGTAGGGCATGGCAGCGATGACGATAAGCTTGTCGCGCAGTCGAATAAACGCCTCGCGCACCTCGTGCGGCGCGATGTTGCCCACGTTGCGCAAAAACCGGAAAATCTCGACCTGCATGGGCTGCTGGTCGTCCATCTTGCCCAGGAAGTGGTACACCGAGCGAATCTGGTAGTCCAGGCTGGCGTCGTCGCCGGCCTCGTAGTGGGCAATCAGGTTCAGGATGCGGGCGAAGCATTGCAGGTCTTCGCGCAGGCTCAGCTCCTTGTGCTGAATAATGAGGTTCAGGTACTCGATGGCCTTGCCGAACTGGCCGCTGCCAAAGTACAGGCTGGCAATTTTGTAGTACAGCACCAGCGTGCGGTGCAGGTCGAGCTGGGGCTTGTAGCGCTCGAGCTGCTCCAGCAGGTCCGGAATGATTTCGAGGCCCGCCGTGAAGCGCCCCTCCAGAAAATACGCGTTGATGCGGTTGGTGAACAGGTACTGAAACAGCAGAATCTCGGTGTTGGGGCTGCTGCGGCGCGTCTGGTTGGCGGCAAACTCTTCGAGCGTGCTCAGTATCTGCTTGAATTTGCTGTAGTACAGCAGGTTGTAGAGTGAGGCTAGCAGATTGTGCAGGCCCTTGATGTAGAGCATGGTTTGCAGCTCCTTCATGGCCGGCGCGGCCTCAAACAGGTCCACCCATTTCTGCGCGTAGCGGTAGCCGGCCCGGAAATCTTGGTCGAGCGTGTGGTACCACACCTGCGCCTGGTAGAAATACAGCTTCTCGTAAAAGCCGCCCTCGCTGTGCGCGTGCGGCGGTAGCTGCTCGCGGAAATACGCCGTGATGCGCTCGTGGTCGGCGCGGTTGCGGGCGTGGCCGGCCTTCAGGTACAGGCCGTAGAGGCGCAGCGCAGCGTTGCTCAGGGCGTGCTGGTTGGCCAGGTGGGCCACGGTGTCGGTAGCTTCGGCCGTGAGGGTGTCGGCGCGGTCCTTTAGGCTGCGGGTGATGTACTGGCTTTCAATCAGTTTCTCAAAGTCGAGAGCCAGTAGCACGATGTGCGGCATTTCGGCCTGGCGGGCCTGTTGCTTCACCTTTTCCAGCATGCGCAGGGCCTGCTGGTAGAAGCCCTTGTTGTAGAGCACGCGGGCGTAGTCGAGCTGCTCGTGCAGCTGAATATCGGGGTTCTGGCCGGCGTGGTACACGCGCAGGCTGGCCAGCAGCTGGCGGTAGAGGTTGGCCTTGAGGTTGGCCAGCTGGGCGCGTTTGAGGCTGGGCACCTGCGCCAGTACGGCAGCATCGTCAGCCGTTTCGAGCGCGTCCAAGGCATCGAACAGTAGCAGGAATTTGAGGTCTTCGCCCGCGCCCGGCCGGCTGGTAAACAGCCGAAAATGGCGTTTTTCGGTGCGGGTTAATGATTTTATCAGCTGAAAAACGGGCTCCTGACTTCTGGTAGGCATTGTACTAGATGATAAATTAACCGACTGATAATAAATAGGTTGTTTTTGAAAAATCGACTTTTGGAAATAGTAGAATGGTGAAAAACGCGGTTTTGCGGCGTTCGGGCGGGGCGGTTCTTGCCAGCCAATTCATCACCTGCGCCCCGGCATTTCGGGCAATTACCGCATGGCCACCCAGCAAATCCAGATTTTTGATACCACCCTGCGCGACGGCGAGCAGGTGCCGGGCTGCAAGCTAAACCGCGACGAGAAACTCCTCATTGCCCGCCAGCTCGAACAGCTCGGTGTCGACGTGATTGAGGCCGGCTTTCCGGTGTCGAGCCCCGGCGACTTTGCCGCCGTGCAGGCCATTGCCGCCCAAACCCGCGAAGCCACCGTGTGCGGCCTCTCGCGGGCCGTCGAAAACGACATTCGCGTGGCCGCCGAGGCCCTGCGCCCGGCCCGCTACCCGCGCATCCACACCGGCATCGGCACTTCCGACATTCACGTGCTGCACAAGCTCTGCACCACGCGCGAGGACGTGCTGGCCCGCGCCATCGGCGCCGTGAAGCTGGCCAAAAGCTTCGTGGAAGACGTGGAGTTCTACGCCGAAGACGCTGGCCGCACCGACAACGTGTTTCTGGCCCGCGTGTGCGAGGCGGCGATAAAAGCCGGGGCTACCGTGCTCAACATCCCCGACACTACCGGCTACTGCCTGCCGCAGGAGTACGGCGCCAAAATCAAATTCCTGCACGAAAACGTGCGCGGCATTCATACCGTGCGGCTGTCCACGCATTGCCACAACGACCTGGGCCTGGCCACTGCCAACTCCATTGCCGGCGTGATGAACGGCGCCCGCCAGATTGAATGCACCATCAACGGCGTGGGCGAGCGCGCCGGCAACACCGCCCTCGAAGAAGTGGTGATGATACTGCGCCAGCATCCTTACCTCGACCTCAATACTAACATCAACACCCGTCTGCTGGCCGAAACCTCGGCCATGGTGTCGCACCTGATGACCATGCCCGTGCAGCCCAACAAGGCCATTGTGGGCGCCAACGCCTTTTCGCACAGCAGCGGCATCCACCAAGACGGCATCATCAAGCACCGCGAAACCTACGAAATCATCGACCCCAAAGAAGTCGGCGTGGCCGATTCGTCCATCGTGCTCACGGCCCGCTCGGGCCGCGCCGCCCTGGCCTACCGTCTCCAGAAACTGGGCTACGACTTCGAAAAGCCCGAGCTGAACAAGGCCTACGCCAGCTTCCTGCAGCTCGCCGACCGCCAGCGCGAAGTAGTGGATAACGACCTGCACCGCCTGGTAGAACAAGAGAAATTAGTGCCTGCTAACTGATTATGCTATAAGATTATGAACACCGTTGAATCGCCTTACACCAGCCTCTCGGCCACGCCCGCAACCCAACAACCCGAACAGCCGGCCTCGCTCCCGCAGCGCTGCGCCGACTGGATAAGCTACGCCGTCGCCCAGATTCGGCAAGCCGCGCCCACGGCTGCCGATTTCGCCCAGGCCGATGGTTGACTAATGTAGAGACGCAGGGGCGCGTCCCGCCGTTGGGACCACCCAGATACCACCCGTTTTCCCCCAAAACACCCGCACGACGAGACGCAACCAAGCGGCTCTACATCTCAATTCCTCAATGGCGAAGTCCTTATTCGATAAAATCTGGGAGGCCCACGTGGTGAAAACCGCGCCCGGCGGCCTGGACATCGTGTATATCGACCGGCACCTCATTCACGAGGTGACCAGCCCGCAGGCGTTCGACGAGCTCGACGCCCGCCACCTGCCGCTGTTCCGGCCGGCGCGCATCCTGGCCACGGCCGACCACAACGTGCCCACCCGCCAGCAGCACCTGCCCATTGCCGAGCCACTCAGCCGCTCGCAGGTCGATAAGCTGACCGAGAACTGCGCCCGCCACGGCGTGGAGCTCTACGGCCTGGGCCACCCGCGCCAGGGCATCGTGCACGTCATCGGGCCCGAGCTGGGCCTTACGCTGCCCGGCACCACCATCGTGTGCGGCGACAGCCATACCTCCACGCACGGCGCGTTTGGCGCGGTGGCCTTCGGCATCGGCACCAGCCAGGTAGCGCAGGTGATGGCCACGCAGTGTCTGCTGCTCAGCCGCCCCAAGCGCATGCGCATCTCGATAGATGGCGAGCTGCGGCCCGGCGTTACGGCCAAGGACCTGATTCTGTACGTCATTTCGCAGCTCGGCACCGGCGGCGCCACCGGCTACTTCGTGGAGTACGCCGGCAGCGCCGTGCGCGCCCTTAGCATGGAAGGCCGCATGACGGTGTGCAACATGAGCATCGAAATGGGGGCCCGCGGCGGCCTCATCGCGCCCGACGAAACGACGTTGGCCTACGTGCAGGGCCGCCCGTTCGCCCCCCAGGGCGCCGCCTGGGAGCAGGCCGTGGCCTATTGGCAAACGCTGTATTCCGACGCCGACGCCGCGTTCGACGCCGAGCACCGCTTCGACGCGACCGCCATTGCGCCGATGATAACCTACGGCACCAACCCCGGCATGGGCATCGCCCTCACCGGCCACATCCCCGCCGAAGTGCCGGCCGGCGAAGCGGAAAGCTTCGACAAGTCGCTGCAATACATGGGATTTCAGCGGGGCGAGTCGCTGCTGGGCAAGCAGATTGACTACGTGTTCATCGGCAGCTGCACCAACTCGCGCATCGAGGATTTGCGGGCGGTGGCGGCCTACGTGCAGGGCAAGCAGAAGGCCGGGCACGTGGAGGCCATCATCGTGCCCGGCTCGAAGCAGGTGGAGCAGCAGGCTATCGCCGAGGGGCTCGACAAGATTCTGGCCGAAGCCGGCTTTGAGCTGCGCGAGCCCGGCTGCAGCGCCTGCCTGGCCATGAACGAGGACAAAATCCCCGCCGGGGCCTACTGCGTGGCGACATCGAACCGCAACTTCGAGGGGCGGCAGGGGCCGGGGTCGCGCACGCTGCTGGCGAGTCCGCTGGTGGCGGCGATTACGGCCGTGCAGGGTAGGATTGTGGATATCACGCAGTATTTGAATTGATTGACAGTCATGCAGAGCGCAGCGAAGCATCTCGTGTGCTTAAACCAATATCCCTCTGAGCGAGATGCTTCGCTGCGCTCTGCATGACGTTCTAACTCCAAATGGAAAAATTCCAGACCCTGCATTCCGCCGCCGTACCGCTGCCGCTCGAAAACATCGACACGGACCAGATTATCCCGGCCCGTTTTCTGAAGGCGACCACGCGCGAAGGCTTCGGCGAAAACCTGTTCCGCGACTGGCGCTACGACGCCGACGGAACGCCCAAGCCCGACTTCGTTCTCAACGATGCGTGCTATGCTGGCCAGATTCTGCTGGCGGGCAAGAATTTCGGCTGCGGCTCGAGCCGCGAGCACGCCGCCTGGGCGCTGTATGACGCGGGGTTTCGGGTGGTGATTTCGAGCTACTTCGCCGATATTTTCCGAGGCAACGCGCTGAATACCGGCCTGCTGCCCCTGCAGGTGACGGATGCCGAATTGGCCCGCTTGTTCACCCTGGCGGAAAAGGACGGCGACACCCAATTCGTGGTGAACCTGCCCGAGCAAACGCTGCACGTGCCCGCCACCGGCGAGAGCTTTCACTTCGACATCGACGCTTACAAAAAGGAGTGCCTGATTAACGGCTACGACGACATCGACTACCTGGTGAGCCAGAAGCCCACCATCGAAACCTACGAATCAAACCGCCTCTGGACCTGGGAAACAAAATGGTAAGCAAGAAAATAGCCGTGTTGCCCGGCGATGGCATCGGGCCGGAAGTGTGCCGCCAGGCCGTGAAGGTGCTCGAAGCCGTGGCCGAGCGGTTCGACCACCACTTCGCCCTCAGCTCACATTTGATGGGGGCCTGCGCCATCGACGCCACCGGCAACCCGCTGCCCGACGCCACGCTCGAAGCCTGCCGCGCCGCCGATGCCGTGCTGCTCGGTGCCATCGGCGACCCGAAATACGACCACGACCCCAGTGCCAAAGTGCGCCCCGAGCAGGGCCTGCTGCGCCTGCGCAAGGAGTTGGGTTTGTTTGCCAACATTCGCCCCGTGGTGGCCTACGACGTGCTGCTGGCCCATTCACCCCTCAAAAAGGAGCGCATCCAAGGCACCGACATGGTCATCTTCCGCGAGCTGACCGGCGGTATCTACTTCGGCGAAAAGGGCCGCACCGCCGACGGCGAGGGCGCCTACGACCACTGCACCTACAGTCGCGCCGAAATCCGCCGCATTGCGCACCTGGCGTTTCAGGCCGCCGCCGGCCGCCGCCAGCACCTCACGCTGGTAGACAAGGCCAACGTGCTCGAAACCTCCCGCCTCTGGCGCGAGGAAGTACGCGAAATGGCGCACAAGTACCCCGAAGTGACGGTGGATTACCTCTTCGTAGATAACGCCGCGATGCAGGTCATCCTCAATCCCACGCAGTTCGACGTGATTCTGACCGAGAACATGTTCGGCGACATTATTTCGGACGAGGCCTCGGTCATTGCCGGCTCGATGGGCCTGCTGCCTTCGGCCTCCATCGGCGAGGCGGTGGCGCTGTTCGAGCCCATCCACGGCTCCTACCCGCAGGCCCGGGGCAAGGGCATTGCCAATCCCATTGCCGCCATCCTCTCGGCCGCGATGCTGCTGGAGCATCTTGAGCTGCCCGCCGAAGCCGCCTTGGTGCGCGAAGCCGTGGACGAGGCCCTGAATAACGGCATCCTGACCCGCGAGCTGAACCCGAACGCGCCTTATTCGACCGAAGAAGTGGGCAACTACATCGCCTTCTGGATTGCCGATTCCAACGAGAAGCAGTGGAACAAGAACAACGTGGAAATCGGGGTGAGCACGATTATTTGATGGCTAATGGCAGGAAAAAGAAACGTCATGCAGAGCACAGCGAAGCATCTCGCGTGCTGCCACTAATTCTTTTCTAATGGCTGGATTACTCCCCCACGCGAGATGCTTCGCTGCGCTCTGCATGACGTTCACCTTACCACAAACTCTCCCATGAAAAAACGCTGTCTATTCGTCTTTACCGTCATTATTCCTGGCCCGCGGGGCGCGTAGGAACAGCTTGTTGCAACCCAGCAAAAGCCTTTCTAAGCCCTGCGCTCAGAGAGGCTTTTTTATTGATTTTCCAGGTCTTAACCGTTTGTAGGAGCATGTATTTTAACCCCGATACCCTAGCCTTTGTCGACGGCGAGTTTATCAAAGCCGAAATCGCCCAGGTGGGCGCTTATGCGCAGTCGCTGCACTACGGCTACGCCGTTTTCGAAGGTATCCGGGCCTACGTCACGCCGGGCGGCACCCGCATTTTCAAGGCCGAGGAGCACTACGAGCGGCTGCACTATTCCTGCCGCAGCATCGGCCTGCCTTTCGCCTACTCGGTGGAGGAATTGACGGCCATCACCTACCAGCTGCTGGAAAAGAACGGCCTGTCCGACGCCTACATCCGCCCCCTAGTGTACGCCGGCGAGCCCAACATGACTCTGAAGCACGCCAGCAGCAGCAACCTGCTCATCGCCGTGTGGGACTGGGGCAAGTACCTCGGCGACCAAAGCCTGCGCCTGAGTATCTCGCCCTACCAGCGCCCCAACCCCAAGGCCGTGCCCATCGAGGCCAAAGTGTCGGGCCACTACGTCAACTCCATCATTGCCAGCTCCGAAGCCAAGGGCCGCGGTTTCGACGAAGCCCTGCTGCTCGACATGAACGGCTACGTGGCCGAAGGCCCCGGCGCGAACTTCTTCTTCGAGAAAGACGGCGAGCTGTTCACCGCGCCGCAGGGCAGCATTCTGCGCGGCATCACCCGCAACACCATCATCGATTTGGCCCGCGAGGCCGGCATCCGCGTGACGGAGAAGTTCTTCACGCCCGATGAGCTGCAAGGGGCCACCGGCGCTTTCTACACCGGCACCGCCGCCGAAGTGGTGGGCATTGCGGCCATTGATGAGCTGGAGTTCAGTGTGCCTTTTTCTGAGACGCTGGGCGCACAGCTGGCCGAACGCTACCGGGCGCTGGTGACGGGCGTGGCGGCGTCGCAGGAAGCCTGAACGATGTAGAGACGCAACATTTTGCGTCTCGTCGTTGAACGGCCAGTACTGCGCAGAGCCACCCAAACTAAACAACATCAGCAACGACGAGACGCGAAGTGTCGCGTCTCTACAATCTGGCCCTAAAGCATGATTCTCAACAAATACAGCCGCATCTACACCCAGGACGACAGCTTGCCGGCTTCGCAGGCCATGCTCATCGGCTCGGGGCTGTCGGATGCGGATTTGCGCAAGCCCTTCGTGGGCATCTGCTCCACGGGCTTCGAGGGTAATACCTGCAACATGCACCTCGATGCGCTGGCCGATGGCGTGAAGCTCGGCGTGCAGGCCCAGGGGCTGGTGGGGCTGCGCTTCAATACCATTGGCGTGAGCGACGGCATCACGAACGGCACGCCGGGAATGCGGTTTTCGCTGGTGTCGCGCGAGATTATTGCCGACTCGATTGAGGCCATGGCCGGCGCGCACAACTACGACGCGCTGGCCACCGTGGTGGGCTGCGACAAGAACATGCCCGGTGCGCTTATCGCCATGGCCCGCCTCAACCGGCCGAGCCTGATGGTGTACGGCGGCACCATAAAGGGCGGCACGTTTAAGGGGCAGCAACTCAACATCGTGTCGTGTTTTGAGGCCTACGGGAAGAAGCTGCAGGGCCAGATTTCGGACGAAAACTACAGCGGCATCATCCACAATGCCTGCCCGGGGCCGGGGGCCTGCGGGGGCATGTACACGGCCAACACCATGGCCGCCGCCATCGAGGCGCTGGGCATGAGCGTGCCGTTCTCATCCTCATTGCCCGCCGTGAGCGTTGAGAAAAACCAGGAGTGCCTCGACGCCGGGGCCTACCTGCGCCGCCTGCTGGAGCTCGACCTGAAACCCCGCGACATCTTGGTGCGCGAGGCGTTCGAGAACGCGCTGGTGGTCGTGACGGTGCTGGGCGGCTCCACCAATGCGGTGCTGCACCTCATTGCCATTGCCCACGCCGCCGGCGTGCCGCTGAGCATGGAGGATTTCCAGGCCGTGAGCAACCGCGTGCCGGTGCTGGCCGACCTCAAGCCCAGCGGCAAGTACCTGATGGAGGACCTTTCGGCCCTGGGCGGCGTGCCCGCCGTGATGCGCACCCTGCTCGACGCCGGCCTGCTCAACGGCGACCTGCTGACCGTAACCGGTCGCACCCTGGCCGAAAACCTCGCCGCCGTGCCGCCCCTGGGCGCCGGGCAGGACCTGCTGCGCCCGCTGGATAACCCCATCAAGCCCGACGGCCACATCCAGATTCTCTACGGCAACCTCGCCCTACGCGGCGCGGTGGCCAAAATCACGGGCAAGGAAGGCCTGCGCTTCGAAGGCCCGGCCAACGTGTTCGACTCGGAAGAGGAACTGAACGAGGGCATCACGGCCGGTAAAATCAAGGCCGGCGAGGTGGTCGTGATTCGCTACGTGGGGCCGAAGGGCGGGCCGGGCATGCCCGAAATGCTGAAGCCGACTTCTGCCATCATCGGGGCGGGGCTGGGCGATAAAGTGGCTCTAATTACGGATGGGCGCTTTTCGGGTGGCACCCACGGCTTCGTGGTGGGCCACGTCTGCCCCGAAGCCTATGACGGCGGCGCCATCGCCCTGGTCGAAAACGGCGACTGGATTGTGCTCGACGCCGCCGCCAACACTATTGATATCCAGATTGAGCCGGTAGTGCTGGAGCTGCGCCACAGCCAGTGGCGCCGCCCGCGCCCCAACGCCACCCAGGGCGTGCTGCTCAAATACATCCGCACCGTGAGCGACGCCAGCCGCGGCTGCATCACCGATTTATTGGAAGAAAGCCATGTTAACGAACCAGCCATTAACCCTACCTGAAGCCGCCGAAACGGACGTTGCAACTGTGGAAGCCGTGGCTGCTGCTGTCGCTGGCGATGCTGCTGATACTGCTGCCGAAATAGCCCTTGCCTACAACGCCATCGGCGCCACGGCCGTGCTCGACATTCTGCTGGCTGAGGGCGTGGATACCATTTTCGGCTACCCCGGCGGGGCCATCATCCCGATTTACGATGCGCTCTACGACTACGCCGACCGCCTGAACCATGTGTTGGTGCGGCACGAGCAGGGCGGTATCCACGCGGCGCAGGGCTATGCACGGGCTTCGGGGCGGGTGGGGATGGTGTTTGCGACGAGCGGGCCGGGCGCGACCAACCTAGTAACGGGTCTAGCCGATGCGCAGATTGACAGCACGCCGGTGGTATGCATAACGGGGCAGGTGTTCGCGCACCTGCTGGGCACCGATGCGTTTCAAGAAACCGATATTATCAACATCACCACGCCCGTTACGAAGTGGAATTATCAGGTGACCAAGGCCGAGGAAATCCCCGAGGCGCTGGCCAAGGCCTTCTACATTGCGCGCAGCGGCCGGCCCGGCCCGGTGCTGATTGATATCACCAAAAACGCGCAGCTGCAGCCGTTTCATTTTGCGCCCTACGCGCCGTGCACGCATATTCGCAGCTACCGGCCGGTGCCCATTGTGCGGCCCAAGTACCTGCGCGAGGCGGCGGCGCTCATCAACCAGGCTGCGCGGCCATTCGTGCTCTGGGGCCAGGGCGTGATTCTCGGAAAGGCTGAGCAGGAGTTTAAGGCGTTCATTGAAAAAAGCGGCATCCCGGCGGCCTGGACCATTCTTGGCGCGGGCGCGCTGCCCACCGAGCACCCGTTGAACGTGGGCATGCTGGGCATGCACGGCAACTACGGCCCCAACGTGCTCACCAACGAGTGCGACGTGCTCATCGCCATCGGCATGCGCTTCGACGACCGCGTGACCGGCCGCCTCGACAAATACGCCCGCCAGGCCCAGGTCATTCACCTCGACATCGACCCCACCGAAATCGGCAAGAACGTGGCCACCGCCGTGCCCGTGTGGGGCGACTGCAAGGAAACCCTGCCGCTGCTCACCGCCCTCATCGAGCCGAAATGCCACCCCGAATGGCACCAGCGCTTCCAGGATTACCTGGCCGAAGAAGTGGCCGCCGTGATACACGACGAGCTGCACCCCACCGGCGAGGAGTTGACCATGGGCGAAGTCCTGCAGCAGCTCAACGAGCTAACCCGGGGCGAGGCCATCATCGTGACCGACGTGGGCCAGCACCAGATGGTGGCCTGCCGCTACGCCCGCTTCAACCACTCGCGCAGCAACATCACCAGCGGCGGGCTGGGCACCATGGGCTTCGCGCTACCGGCCGCCATCGGGGCCAAGTTTGGTGCGCCCGAGCGGCCGGTGGTGGCCATCATCGGCGACGGCGGTGTGCAGATGACCATTCAGGAGCTGGGCACCATCATGCAAACCGGCGTCGACGTCAAAATCATCATTCTTAACAACCGCTTCCTGGGCATGGTGCGGCAGTGGCAGGAGCTTTTCCACACCCGCCGCTACTCGTTTGTGGATATCCAGAGCCCCGACTACGTGGCCGTGGCCGCCGGCTACCGCATTCCCGGCCGGCTGGTGGAAAACCGCGCCGACCTGCAGCCCGCCCTGCGGCAGATGCTGGAGCAACCCAGGTCTTTCCTGCTGGAGGTGATGGTGGCGAAGGAAAACAACATCTTTCCGATGGTGCCGCAAGGGTGCAGCGTGGCCGAAATCCGCTTGAGATAAGATTGTAGAGACGCGACACTTCGCGTCTCGGCGTTGAACGGCCCGCCCCGCGCAGTTCTAACAACATCAGCATACGGGGAGACGCGAAGTGTCGCGTCTCTACACATCGCCCAAAATCATGTTCCACCAACCCGACCGCCAGGAATACAACATCACGGCCTACACCGAAAACCAGGTGGGACTGCTCAACCGCATTGCCATCATTTTCTCGCGCCGCAAAATCAACATCGAGAGCCTGAACGTGTCGCCCTCCGAAATTGAAGGCATCCACCGCTTCAACATCGTCATCACCGAAACCGAGGACGTGGTGAGCAAGCTGGCCGGGCAGATTGAGAAACAGGTGGAGGTGCTGAAAGTGTACCACAATCCCAACTCCGACGTGATTTGGCAGGAGATGGCCCTCTACAAAGTGCCCACCGATGTGATTGCCGAGCGCGCCTCCGTCGAGCGGCTGCTGCGCGAGAACGGGGCCCGCGCCGTGGTTATCCGCAAGGATTACACGGTGTTCGAAACCACCGGCCACCGCGAGGAAACCGACGCCCTCATCAAGGTGCTGCAGCCTTACGGACTGATTGAGTTCGTGCGCAGCGCCCGCATTGCCATCATCAAGGCCAGCGACGGCTTCAACCACAAGCTGCGCGAGTTTGAGCGCCGCGAGCCGGGCGAGGACGTGGCCGAAAACGAGTTTCTGAACAGCCGCGACGCGGTATTCACGATGTAGCGTGGACTTTCAGTCCGCGAGTAGAACGCTAATTTTTAACCCCGGCGCGGACTAAAAGTCCACGCTACAAACCCCCAACCCTTATGGCCCAAATCAACTTTGGCGGCGTGCACGAAACCGTCATCACCCGCGACGAATTTCCGCTCGAAAAGGCCCTCGAATTCCTCAAAGACGACACCATTTCCGTCATCGGCTACGGCGTGCAGGGGCCGGGCCAGGCCCTGAACATGCGCGACAACGGCTTAACGTCATCGTGGGCCAGCGCTCGGGCACGCCCTCCTGGGACCGCGCCATCCGCGACGGCTGGGTGGAGGGCGAAACGCTGTTTTCGCTGGAAGAAGCTGCCGAGCGTGGCACCATCATCTGCAACCTGCTGAGCGACGCCGGCCAGATTGCCCTGTGGCCCATGCTTAAAAGCAAGCTCACGCCCGGCAAAACGCTGTACTTCTCGCACGGCTTCGGCATCACGTTCAACGACCAAACCGGCATCGTGCCGCCCGCCGACGTGGATGTGATTCTCGTGGCGCCCAAGGGCAGCGGCACCAGCCTGCGCCGCCTGTTTGTGGCCGGCGGCGGGCTGAACTCGTCCTTCGCCGTATTCCAGGATGCCTCGGGGCAGGCCTGGGAAAAGGCCATTGCCATGGGCATCGGCGTGGGTTCGGGCTATTTGTTTGAAACCGACTTCAAGAAGGAAGTGTACTCCGACCTCACCGGCGAGCGCGGCGTGCTGATGGGCGCCCTGGCCGGCATCATCGAAGCGCAGTACCAAGTATTGCGCCAGCGCGGCCATTCGCCCTCCGAGGCATTCAACGAAACCGTGGAAGAGCTCACCCAGAGCCTGGTGCCGCTGGTAGGCGAAAACGGTATGGACTGGATGTTTGCCAATTGCTCGGTAACGGCCCAGCGCGGCGCCCTGGATTGGAAAGGCAAGTTCCGCGAAGCTACCCTGCCCGTCCTCAACGAGTTGTACGACAGCGTAGCCAGCGGCGAGGAAGCCCGCCGCACCATCGAGCGCGGCAGCACCCCCAACTACCGGAAAGAGCTGGAAGCCGAGCTGCAGGAAGTGCGCGAGTCGGAGCTGTGGGCCACCGGCGCCACCGTGCGCCAGCTGCGCTCGAAGGCGACGGAAAAGGTAGAAGCGTAGGCGGCGCGGCCGGGGCACCTTACCCCCTGACCCTCTCTCCTTGGGGAGAGGGGGCACCGGATATGCACCGGACGAAATTCGTCAGGCTCCCCCTCTCCCCAAGGAGAGGGGGCCGGGGGGGAGGTGCCCCGGCCGCGCCATTTTTTCCAAAACAGCCATGCTCAATGCCACAACCGCCCCGCCCGCCGTGCTGCTCAAAAACGTGGAGCGGGCGGCGCGCAACCTCGAGCCCGTCATCTATAAAACGCCGCTGCTGCAGAATCACGGCCTCTCGCGCCTCTACGGTGCCACCGTGCTGCTCAAGCGGGAGGACCTGCAGGTGGTGCGCTCCTACAAGATTCGCGGGGCCTACCACAAGATGAGCACGCTGCCGCCCATTGCCGGCGAGCGCGAGATTGTGTGCGCCAGCGCCGGCAACCACGCCCAGGGCGTGGCCTATGCCTGCCAGCTGCTGGGCCTGAAAGGCTACATCTTCATGCCCGCCCAAACGCCCGCCCAGAAGGTGGACAAGGTGCGGCTGTTCGGGAAGGAGTTTGTGGAAGTGGTGCTGACCGGCGCCAGTTTCGACGATTCGTTCCGCGCGGCCAAGGACTTTAGCGACGAGCGGGGCAGCACCTTTATCCACCCCTTCGATGATATGGCCATTGTGGAAGGGCAGGCCACCGTGGGGCTGGAGATTCTGAAGGCGGCCACCGTGGCTATCGACTACTGCTTCCTGCCCATTGGCGGGGGCGGGCTGGCTTCGGGCGTGGGCAGTGTGTTCCGGCTGCTGAGCCCGGCCACGAAGCTCATTGGCGTACAGCCGCTGGGGGCGCCATCCATGCACAACGCCATCAGCAACCAGCGGCACGCGGTGCTGGCCAGCATCGACAGCTTCGTGGACGGCGCAGCCGTGAAGTGCCCCGGCCGGCTCACCTTTGAGCTGTGCCGTGGGCTGCTCGACGAGGTGGTGCTGGTGCCCGAGGGGCAGGTCTGCCTCGACTTGCTGAAGATGTACAACGAGGAAGGCATGGTGCTGGAGCCAGCCGGCACGCTCACCATCTCGGCCCTGCACCAGTTTGCCGACCGCATTGCGGGCAAAACCGTGGTGTGCGTGGTCAGCGGCTCCAACAACGACATCACCCGCATGGAGGACATCAAGGAGCGGGCCGCCAAGTACCAAGGGCTGAAGCACTACTTCATGGTCACGTTCAGCCAGGCGCCCGGGGCGCTGCGCCGCTTCGTAAATAACGTGCTGGCCGAGGGCGACGACATTATTCACTTCCAGTACATCAAGAAAAATAACAAGGAGAAAGGGCCCGTTTTCGTCGGCATCGAAGTGCGGCAGCCGGCTGATGTGGATGCTATTAAGGCCCGCATGGGGGAGGAGGGCTTCTCGTTCGAGTACCTCAACGGCCGGCCCGATTTTCTGGCGCTGCTGGTGTAGCAGGACGGGCCTACCGGAATCGTTTACGGAAAGAAATCGCAGATTTTCCTTTCAGAACCGGGTTTTTTACCGGAACATTACTTTCCCATAGCTTCGCCAGGCCCTGTCCGGGGCAGCGTGCGTGGCTAACGAACTCCCAACGCTCTTCTCTGCATGAACCAGCTCGCCACGATTGATTACATCGTATTCTTCACTTACTTCCTCATTGTCGCCGGATACGGCATCTGGATTTACCGGCGCAAAACCGGGCACGACGGCACCCTCGAAGGCGACTCGAAAGACTATTTCCTGGCCGAAGGCTCGCTCACGTGGTGGGCCATTGGCTCGTCGCTGATTGCCTCCAACATCTCGGCCGAGCAGTTTGTGGGCATGTCGGGCTCGGGCTTCAAGATGGGCCTGGCCATTGCCACCTACGAGTGGATGGCCGCCATCACGCTCATCGTGGTGGCCACGTTCTTTATCCCGGTCTACCTCAAGAACCGCATTTTCACGATGCCGCAGTTCCTGAGCCAGCGCTACAACTCCACAGTGGCCATGATTATGGCCCTGTTCTGGCTGGCCCTCTACGTGGTAGTGAACCTGACTTCGATTCTCTACCTCGGCGCCATTGCCATCAGCAGCATTGCAGGGCTCAACCTTACGTTTTGCATGTACATGCTGGCGGGTTTCGCGGTGCTCATCACGCTGGGCGGCATGAAGGTAATCGGCTTCACCGACGTGATTCAGGTGTTCTTCCTGATTCTGGGCGGCCTGGCCACCACCTATCTGGCCCTGAACCTGGTGGCCGAGCACAACGGCACGAGCGGCGTCGTCAACGGCTTCAACCTGCTCACCTCGCAGGCCGGCGACCACTTCCACATGATTTTCAAGCGCGACAACCCCAACTACATCGACCTGCCGGGCCTCACCGTGCTGCTCGGCGGCATGTGGATTGTGAACCTGAACTACTGGGGCTGCAACCAGTACATCACCCAGCGCGCACTGGGCGCCGACCTGCCCACGGCCCGCTCGGGTATTTTGTTCGCGGCTTTCCTCAAGCTACTGATGCCCGTGATTGTGGTGCTGCCCGGCATTGCCGCCTACGTGCTCTACAAGCAGGATGTATTCGGCGCCGCCGAGTTCGGCTCGGGGGCTGATTTGAACCCTGACCGCGCCTACCCGGTGCTGCTCAACATCCTGCCGGTGGGCCTGAAAGGCTTGTCGTTTGCCGCCCTTACGGCCGCCGTGGTGGCCTCGCTGGCCGGCAAAGCCAACTCCATTGCCACCATCTTCACGCTCGACGTTTACAAGAAGGTCATTAACCCCAACGCCTCGGAAAAGACGCTGGTGAGCACCGGCAAAATCGCCGTAGTGGTGGCCATGATTCTGGGCGTACTCATCGCGCCGCACCTGGGCATCGACAAAAAGGGTGGTTTCCAGTACATTCAGGAATACACCGGCTTCGTGTCGCCGGGCATTTTCGCTATGTTCATCCTAGGCTTCTTCTGGAAGCGCACCACCTCCACGGCGGCCCTGTTCGCCACCATCGGCGGCTTCCTGCTGTCGGTGATGTTCAAGTTCCTGCCCAACTACGCCGACCTGTCGGGCCTGGCCCCGTTTGGCTTCGCGGTGAAAAACGCCGAGGGCATCTACGAAATCCCCTTCCTCGACCGCATGGGCTTCGTGTTCGTCATCTGCATCGTGGCCATGCTCATCATCAGCATCCTCGAAACCAGCCGCGGCGTGAAAACCAACGGCCTCGAAGTCGACCGCAGCATGTTTAAGCCGCAGCCCAGCTTCCTAGCTGGCGTGGCCGCTATTCTGGTCATTATCACCACGCTGTACACCGTTTACTGGTAGCGCTTACTTGCTGGTAGAGACGCCTGATTGCGTCTCGTCGTTGAACGATTCTGCCGCAGGATGTTCAACGACGAGACGCAATCAGGCGTCTCTACCAGTTCAATCTCAACTTACTGCTGATGAAACTACTCCGCTACGGCCCGGCTGGCCACGAAAAGCCCGGTGTTCTGCTCGATGGGCAGCGGCACGACGTAGCCGCCTTCGGCGAGGATTACGACGAACGGTTTTTCGCCACCGATGGCCCGGCCCGGCTGGCCGCTTTCGTGCGGGCGCAGGCCGGCCAATTGCCCGTAGTGGCCGATGCGGAGCGCCTGGGGCCACCCGTGGCGCGCCCATCCAAAATGGTGTGCGTGGGCCTGAACTACACCGACCACGCCGCCGAAATGGGCCTTGGCTACCCCGCCGAACCGGTTTTCTTCCTGAAAGCCACGTCGGCCCTGGCTGGGCCGAATGACGACATCATCATTCCGCGCAACTCCGAGAAAACCGACTGGGAAGTGGAATTGGCCGTAGTCATCGGCCGCCGCGCCTCGTACGTGACGGAGGCCGACGCCCTGGATTACGTGGCCGGCTACGTGCTGCACCACGACGTGTCGGAGCGCGCCTTCCAGTTGGAGCGCGGCGGCACCTGGGACAAGGGCAAGGGCTGCGACACCTTCGCCCCGCTGGGCCCCTGGCTCGTGACGCCCGACGAGGTGGCCGACCCCGCCAACCTACGCCTCTGGCTCACCGTGAACGGCCAGCCCCGGCAGGACGGCAACACCGCCAACCTCATTTTCAAGCTGCCTTTCCTGATTGCCTACGTCAGCCAATTCATGACCCTGCTGCCCGGCGACGTGCTCTCGACCGGCACGCCCGCCGGCGTGGGCTCGGGCCAGAAGCCGCCGCAATACCTGCGCCCCGGCGACGTGGTAGAGCTGGGCATTAATGGCCTGGGCAGCGCCCGGCAGGTGCTGCGGGCGTATTCCCCGGCTTAATTCCTATTTGAGCCACAATGCGCCGCACCGTAACCTGGCTGGGAGCCGATGCCTGGATAGCTGCTCGCAGGGTGGCCGGGAAGAAGTGCGTAGTGGGGCTGCGGCGCATGGTGCAGTGGTTGCTGGGGGCTCTGCTGGTGCTGTCGTTGCGCCCGGCGGCCGGCCAGACGCCCGCCGCTAAACCGGTGCGTGCAAGCCGCCCG
>NZ_BAAGZM010000019.1:0-19992 GCF_054778495.1 Hymenobacter agri | reverse complement strand
GGGCGCGCCGAACCGGGCGCTGGCGGGCCTGTCGCTCGGCGGCCTGCAAACGCTCTACGCCGGCATCCGCAACACCGACCTGTTTCAATATCTGGGCGTGTTCAGCTCGGGTTTCTTTGCCAACAACGCGGCCCTGGCCGACCCGCAGTACGCCTTTATGAAAGCCAACGCCGGCACCATCAATACCAACCTCCGGCAGTTGTGGCTCTCGATGGGCGGGCCCGAAGACATTGCCTACGCCAACAACAAGGCGATGCGCGCCCGGCTGGACGAGCTCGGCATTCGGTACGCCTATAGCGAGTACCCCGGCGGCCACACCTGGCCCGTGTGGCGGCACGATTTGTACCTGTTCGCCCAGAAGCTGTTTTAGGCCGCTTGGGCGATGAATACACAGAACGTCATGCTGAGCTTGTCGAAGCATCTCTACCGCGAAGAGTAATTCATTTACTACTACTGCGGTAGAGATGCTTCGACAAGCTCAGTATGACGTTCAAAAAAGATTTTCTGGCTCATTCATGCTCTGCTGCTTTTGCTATGAAAAACATGCTTCTGGCTGTTCTGCTGGCCCTGGCGGCCTGCCCGCTCGTGCGGGCGCAGAACCCCATCATCCGGGACGTATTCACGGCCGACCCGGCGCCGCTGGTGTACCACGACACGCTGTTTTTGTACACCGGCCACGACACGGCCTCGGTGAAGGAAACCAACTACAAGATGCCCGACTGGCGCATCTACTCCACCACCGACCTGGTGCACTGGAAGGACTACGGCTCGCGCCTGTCGCCCCACACCTTTGCCTGGGCCACCGGCGATGCCTACGCGGCGCAGTGCGTGTACCACAAAGGCAAGTTCTACTGGTTTGTATCCACCTTTCACAAGAAGGACGGCAACAGCCAGGGCGGCGCGGCCATCGGCGTGGCGGTGTCGGACCGGCCCACCGGCCCTTTTCGGGATGCCATCGGCAAGGCGCTTATCGTGAATGAGATGACCACCGATAAGCCCCACGCCTGGGACGATATTGACCCCACCGTTTTCATCGACGACGATAAGCAGGCCTACCTGTACTGGGGCAACCTAAGCTGCCGCTGGGTGAAGCTGAAGGACAACCTGACGGAGCTGGCGGGCCCCATCACGGTGCTGAATATCAAGAACTATATCGAAGGCCCCTGGGTGTACAAGCGCAAGAAGCTGTACTACCTCGTGTACGCCGGCAACGGCACCAAGCCCGAAATGATTGAGTATTGCACGGCCCCCAGCGCCACCGGGCCGTGGACGTACCGCGGCATCCTGCAGGAAAACGTGCCCAACAGCTTCACCACGCACCCGGGCATCATCGACTACAAGGGCAAGAGCTACTTCTTCTACCACAACGGCGCCCTGCCCACCGGCGGCAGCTACCGCCGCTCCATCTGCGTGGAGGAGCTGCGCTACAACCCCGACGGCTCCATTCAACCCATTGTGCAAACGACCCGTGGCGTGGGTCCGGTGAAATGATGTATAGCCAGCTCTCCCACAAATTCGGCCCGGCCCGCTGGGTGGCCTTGAAAAGCTGCTGCTTGCTGCTGCTGGCTGGGCTCTGCCTGCTGGGTGGGCCGGCGCGGGCCCAGACCCCGGCGGCCCACAATCCTATCGTGTACGCCGACGTGCCCGACTTATCGATAATTCGGGTGGGGCGCACCTACTACATGAGCAGCACGACGATGCATATGAGCCCCGGCGTGCCCATCATGAAGTCGACCGACCTCGTGAACTGGCGGCTAGTGAGCTACGCCTACGACACCCTGGCCAGTACCGACGCCCTGAACCTGGCCCACGGCAAGAGCACCTACGGGCGCGGCTCCTGGGCCAGCAGCCTGCGCTATCACCAAGGCACCTACTACGTGAGTACCTTCTCGCAGAGCACGGGCCGCACGCACATCTACTCCACCAAAAACATCGAGCGCGGCCCTTGGAAGGCCGTTTCCTTCCGGCCAAGCTTGCACGACCATTCCCTGTTTTTCGACGACGATGGCCGCGTGTACATGGTGTTCGGCAGCGGCAAAATCCAGCTGGCCGAGCTCAGCGCCGGCCTGTCGGGCCTGAAGCCGGGCACCACGCCGCAGGTGCTCATCGAGAATGCCAGCGCCCCCGCCGGGCCCAACCCCGGCCTACCGGCCGAAGGCTCGCAGCTATTCAAAGTCAACGGCAAATACTACCTCTTCCACATCACCTGGCCGAAGGGCGGCATGCGCACCGTAGTGGTGCACCGGGCCGATAAAATTACTGGCCCCTACGAGGGCCGGGTGGCCCTGCAGGATTTGGGCGTGGCTCAGGGCGGCCTCGTCGATACGCCCGATGGGCAGTGGTATGCCTACTTATTCCGCGATTTTGGGGCGGTGGGCCGCATTCCCTACCTGGTGCCGGTGCGGTGGGAGAGTGGCTGGCCGGTGCTGGGCAACCCCGCCGGCAAAGTGCCCGAAACGCTGCCCTTGCCCGCCAACAAAAGCCTGATTCCGGGCATCGTGGCTTCCGATGAATTTGCGCGCCGGGCAGGCGAGCCAGCCCTGCCGCTAGTGTGGCAGTGGAACCACAACCCCGACAACCGCAATTGGTCGCTAGCCGAACGCCCGGGCTACCTGCGCCTGCGCACCAGCCGGGCCGATACCTCGTTTCTACTGGCCCGCAACACGCTCACCCAGCGTACCATCGGTCCGCAGTGCGCCGGCAGCACGGCCGTGGACGTGTCGCACCTGCAAGCCGGCGACTTTGCCGGCCTTGCCGTGCTGCAGCGGCGCTACGGCCTGCTGGGCGTGCAGGCCAGCGCGGGCGGCAAAGCCATTGTGATGGTCAGTGCCGAATCGGAGAAGCCGGTGGAGCTGCAGCGCCTGCCGCTGCACCAGGATAAGGTGTATTTCAAAATCGAGTGCGATTTCCGGGACCGCAAGGACGTGGCCACCTTCTTGTACAGCCTCGACGGCAAGGCCTGGCAGCCTGTGGGCGGGCCGCTGAAGATGGCCTACACGCTGCCGCATTTCATGGGCTACCGCTTCGGGCTGTTCAACTACGCCACGCAGGCGCCGGGCGGCTACGCTGATTTTGACTATTTCCGCATCACCGATAAGCTGACTAAATAATTGTTCGGCGAGCGCCTCACCAGCACGAATAACTTATGCTAAAAAACATAAAACTTTGGCTGCTCACGGTGCTGGCCCTGTCTGCCTTGCCGTCGGCCCACGCCCAAAATCCACTCATCACCGACCAGTTTACCGCCGACCCTTCGGCGCGGGTGTTCAACGGGCGGGTGTACGTGTACCCTTCGCACGATATCCGGGCCACGCCCGGGCGCGGGCGAGCCGGCTGGTTTGTGATGGAGGACTACCACGTGTTTTCTTCCGCCAACCTCACCGACTGGACTGACCACGGTGTCATCGTCACCCAAAACAAGGTGCCCTGGGTGAAGCCCGACAGCTACAGCATGTGGGCGCCCGATTGCGTGTTTCGCAACGGCAAGTACTACTTCTACTTTCCCTCCGCGCCTCGCGACACGGCCATCAGCAAGGGCTTCACCATTGGCGTGGCCGTGGCCGGTAAGCCGACGGGCCCCTTCGTGCCGCAGCCGCTGCCCATCAAGGGCGTGCGCGGCATCGACCCCAACGTGTTTATCGACAAAGACGGCCAAGCCTACCTCTACTGGTCGCAGGGCAACATTTACGGCGCCCGGCTGAAGGAGAACATGCTGGAGCTGGCCGAAGAGCCCAAAACCCTGAGCGAGCTGCCCACCAAAGGCCTGAAGGAGGGCCCGTATGTGTTCGAGCGCAAGGGCGTGTACTACCTCACTTATCCGCACGTTGAGAACAAGACCGAGCGGCTGGAATACGCCACCAGCACCAGCCCGCTGGGCCCGTTCACGGTGCGGGGCGTGCTCATGGACGAGTCGCCCACCGGCTGCTGGACCAACCACCACTCCATCATCGAGTTCAACAAGCAGTGGTACCTGTTCTACCATCACAACGACCTGTCGCCGCAGTTCGATAAAAACCGCTCTATTCGGCTCGATAGCCTGTTTTTCGAGCCCGACGGCCGCATCCGGAAAGTAACACCCACCCTGCGCGGCGTAGGCCTGACCAGCGCCCGCCAGAAAATCCAGCTCGACCGCTACAGCCGCCTCAGCCCCGCGGGCGCCTCCATCGCCTTCCTCGACACAGCCAACCGCTTCGGTGGCTGGAAAACCGTGCTGACGGGTCCGCAAAGCTGGGTGCAGTACAACGGCGTAGCCTTTACCGGGGCTAAGACGAAAACGCTGACACTTCGAGCTGCTTCAGCCGCGGGAGCTACGGTGGAAGTTCGCCTCGACGGAGTGAAGGGGCCAGTTTTGGCCCGGGTGGCGGTGCCGGCCGGCCAGGCCTGGCGGGAAATGAAAGCTCCGCTGGCAGTTTCTCCAACCGGCACGCACACGCTGTTTGTGGTATCGCAGGGCAAGGGCGCGGCTGCAGAAATCGACTGGGTGCGGTTTGAGTGAGCGGGCACTCCGTACTTGCTTGAGCGTCATGCTGAGCTTGTCGAGGCATCTCTACTGCGCAGCTAATCCCGACGATTGGGTTTACTACTGCGGTAGAGATGCCTCGACAAGTTCAGCATGACGTTCTCTTTTTTTCACAATCTACTTTATCGGCACCAGTATCAGGGCCGAGTTGCCGGGCAGCTGCACGCCGCTGGTGACTTCCAACACGTCGAGGCCGTCTTCGTTGATTTGGTCGCCGCGGAGTACCACTTTGTAAGTGTCGCGGGGCAGGGCCAGGCTGTCGGCGCTGCGCTTGCCGTTGAAAATGACGATGATGTCCTGCCAGCTGTCGCCGCCGGCGTGGTCTTTCAGGCGGTAGGCGATGACGCCGGGCTTGGCGGGCAGAAACTCCAGGTGCTGCTGCACCAGCGCGGCGGTGGACAGGCGGAAGGCCGGGTGGTTGCGGCGCAGGCCCAGCAGCTTGCGGTAGAACTCGTACACCGGCAAGTATTTGGCTTTGCGGGCCCAGTCGAGCTGGTTCACGCTGTCGGGCTGGTTGTACGAGTTGGAGGAGCCGCCTTTGGTGCGCAGAAACTCGTCGCCCACCGGCAAGAATGGCACGCCCTGCGAGGTAAAAACGATGGTATTGCTCAGCACGTCCATCTTGATGAGCTGCGCCTCGGTGGCGCTGGGGTTCGACACGCTGAGCTTGTCCCAGAGTACCCGGTCGTCGTGACAGGCCACGTAGTTGATGGCCTGCGCGGGCGAGTTGGCCCAGGCCGCTTTCGAGTAGTTCACCTTGCTGTAATCGAGCTGCGGGTGCTGGGTAGCGCCCGCGATGCCGAACTTCACGCTCTCCTCCAGGCCGGGCTGGCCGCTGGCGAAGCCGGGCTCGGTCTGGCGGGCGTAGTGGCCCTTCACGCCGTCGCGCAGCTCGTCGCCGAAGGCCGCGATGCGGTCGATTTTCAGGATGTTGGCCTTCACGGCGCGCTCGGCTTCGGGCAGGGGCGAGGGGCCGGCGGTCCAGCCCTCGCCGTAGATGAAAATGCTGTGGTCCTGCTGGTCGAGGGCCACGCGCACGGCGCGCATGGTTTCGAGGTCGAGCACGCCCATCAGGTCGAAGCGGAAGCCGTCGGCGTGGTACTCGCGGGCCCAGTACGCCACCGATTCCACGATGAGCTTGCGCACCATGGGCCGCTCGGAGGCCACTTCGTTGCCGCAGGCGGTGGCGTTGCTCAAGGTACCGTCGGGGTTGTGGCGGAAGTAGTAGCCGGGCACGAGCTGCTCAAAATTGCTGCGGCCGGCATCGGCCACGTGGTTATACACCACATCGAGCACCACGCGCAGGCCCGCGCCGTGCAGGTTCTCCACCAGCTGCTTGAACTCGCGGATGCGGGCGGCCGGGTTGGCGGCATCGGTCGAGTACGAGCCTTCGGGCACCGAGTAGTTCAGCGGGTCGTAGCCCCAGTTGTAGCGGTTGGCGCGGGCGGGCTCGGCTTCGTCGATGCTGGCGAAGTCGTTGGTGGGCAGCAGGTGCACGTGCGTCAGGCCCAATTCAACCAAATGGTCGAGGCCGGTGCTCACGTTGTCGGGGCCGTGGGTGCCGGTCTGGGCCGCGCCCAGAAACTTGCCCTTGTGGCGCACGCCCGACTGCGGGTGCATGGTCAGGTCGCGCACGTGCACCTCGCCAATCACGATGTCGGTGGTTTGCTTCAGGGCCGGGCGCAGGTCGGTATCCCAGCCAGCCGGCTGCGCGATGGCGGGGTTGAACACGGCCCCGCGGCGGCCGTTGAGGCCCACGGCGTGGGCGTAGGGATCGGCCACTTCGGCCATTTTCTTGCCCCCGATGGTGGCCTGCACGGTGTAGAAGCCGGTGGTGCCGGCGGGCAGGGCGTAGGTCCAGGTGCCTTCCTGGGCTTTGGTCATGGCGTAGTCGGTCAGGGGCGCGCCGCCGGTACCGGCCGCGTACAGCTTCAGGTGCAGGGCTTCGGCGGTGGGGGCCCACACGCGCAGGGTAGCCTGCTTGCCCTGCCAAGTCAGGCCCAGGTCGGGGCCGTGGTACACGGGGTAGCTGGCGAAATCGGGCAGGGGTGGGGCGGCCGGGGCCGGGGCAGGCGAGAGCAACACGAGCAGCAGCGGTAGCAGACGAATCATAAGGGCAAAGGTCGGGCTTGAGGGCCGAAGTCAGGAAAGGATGACCGGCCCGAAGTAGTTCAGGCCAACTACGGAGTGGTGCAAAATCGGTCGCAAGTAGTTCCGAATCATCTTCACGGCAATCAGTTCGTGGCCCGTTTCCCAGCCGATGAAACCTGCGCCGCCGTCGATACAATGCCCGGCGCGGTCGTTTTCGGCCCGCCTGCCCGCGGCCAGGCGGCTATGTTTGTTTGGTAAATCCCTCCCGCCCTTGCCCATGCTCACGCCCCGCCGCTACCTTACGCCCCTCATTCACGTGCTGGTGTGGGGGCTGTTTGGGCTGATTTTCCTGCTGTTTCAGCCGCTCACCGGGCGGCTCACGATGCCGCCGCAGTTCTGGCTGAAGCAGGGGCTGATGTTCGGGGTGTGGGTGAGCACGTTCTACCTCACGGCCCGGGTCACGGTGCCGCGGCTGCTGTTCGGCGGGCGCACCGGCTGGTTTGTGTTGGCACTGGTGGGCACCACAGTGGCCGTGCTGGCCTTCAGCCGCTTCCTCGAAACGGCCCTGAATCTGCCCGCGCTCATGGATAAGGCCTTTATGGCCGCCGCGGGCCGGCCCCGGCTGCCCCGCACCGGCCCGCACATCGATACGATGGGCTTACTCACTACCATGTTCGTGCTGGGCATCAGCACCTGCATCACGGTGGTGCAGAAATGGCAGCACGACGCTCAGATTCGGCAGACGCTGGAGCAGCAGCGCGTGCAGTCGGAGCTCTCGGTGCTCAAGGCCCAGATTAACCCGCACTTCTTCTTCAACACGCTCAATAACATCTACGCCCTCACCCTGCTCGACGGCGAGCAGGCCCGCGAAGCCATCCATCGCCTCTCGCGCATGATGCGCTACGTGCTCTACGACACGGCCGGCGGCCTCACCCTGCTCAGCCAGGAAATCGCCTTCGTGCAGGATTACATCACCCTCATGCAGCTGCGGCTTGATGAGCGTGTAACGGTCACGTTCGAGAAGCCCGAGCCTGTGCGCGACGTGCCCGTGGCCCCCATGCTGCTGCTGCCCTTCCTCGAAAATGCCTTCAAGCACGGCGTGGCCGCCACCCAGAAAAGCAACATCTTCATTGGCCTGCGCCAGCCCGCGCCCGACGTGCTGGAACTGGAAGTGCGCAACACCCTGCTGCCCGCGCCCGGCACCGACCTGGCCGGCAGCAACGGCATCGGCCTGGCCAACACCCGCCGCCGCCTCGACTTACTCTACCCCGGCCGCTCTACGCTACACGTCGAGCCCCATACGCCGGCGCAGGAGTTCCGCGTGCACCTCACGCTGAAGGTCGCGTAGGAGGGGGGGGATGTTTTTAGTGTTAGGTGTTCGGCTGTCATCCCGAGCGCAGCGAAGGACCTTATCAAGCCAGAACAGTTAGCAGTAAATCAATCGTAACAGCAGTGATAAGGTCTTTCGCTGCGCTCAGAATGACAGCCGAATACCTCCTACCCCACACCCTCATACCCTAATATAATGACCACCCTGCCACCCCTCCGCACCATTGCCGTCGATGATGAGCCCCTGGCCCTGGGCCTGGTAGCCTCCTTCGTGCAGAAAACGCCGTTTCTGGAGCTGGTGGGCAAGTTTGGCAGCGCTGTGGAAGCCCTGAAATACCTGCACGAGCACCCCGGGACGGTCGATTTGGCATTTCTCGATATTCAGATGCAGGAGCTGAACGGGCTGGAGCTGGCCCGCGTGCTGGGCCCGAGCGGCCCGCGCGTGGTGTTCACCACCGCTTTTCCGCAGTATGCCCTCGACGGCTACCGCGTCGATGCCCTCGACTACCTCGTCAAGCCCTTCAACTACGAGGAGTTTCTGCGGGCCGCGGGTAAGGCCCGCGCTTACGCCGAGCTGGTAGCGGCCCCCGCGCCGGCCGCCGCCCCCGCCGCCGAGGAAGAAGAATACCTCTTTCTCAAAGCTGAATACCAGCTCGTGCGCGTGGCCCTGAGCGACATTCTCTACGTGGAAGGCCTGAAGGACTACGTGAAGGTGCACCTGAAAAGCACGCCGCGCGCCCTGCTCTCGCTCATGAGCCTGAAGGCGATGGAAGAGAAGCTGCCCACCCGGCGCTTCATGCGCATCCACCGCTCGTTCATCGTGGCGCTCGACAAGATTGAGGCCGTGCGCCGCCTCACCGTGCAGATTGGAGCCGTCACCATCCCCGTGGGCGACCAGTATAAGGAAGCGTTTCTGCAGTTTCTCAGTCGCTGGAGCTGAGCGTGCTGTTGCGCCCGGGCACCGTCTACTGCCTGCGTTCGGGCAGTGAGCTCCCAATGAAACAGGCGTCTGGCACGCTGCGGCATCATTCCGGTTGGTTTTGTTCGCTACAACTCATTGGGGCCGTGCAGCGTGGCCACCCCCAGCGGGTTGCCGCTGCCAGTAGCGTTTTGCATAGGCATTCCTGCCCGACCTTATATAGCAGACACCATCGTTCGGAACGAAGTATACTCGAAGCCCCTGCTGCAGCAGGGGCTTTTTTACTATGGCCAAACAGGACTATGCTTATATGAAGTTGAGCTGAAGACACGGCTCCGGCCATGTGGTTTGCACTGTTTTTAATTATAATATTTTAATAACTCGCGGCATATAAATAGTATTGGTGCATCTCGCTAGTTTTACTGTCTGTGTGCCCACCCAAGGCTTTTCACTTATTCCCTTCAACACCGTTGTTTATGCAGCAAACCTGTACAGTCTTTTCTTCTTTCTGCAGCCGTGCTTTGGCGCTGCTGCTGGTAGTGCTTCCGCTGGTTGGGCGGGGGCAGGTGGCCATTACTCCCGGCGGAGCTCCGGTGGTGCAGCCGTTTACGGGCATTACTTCCGCCATGCCTACTGGCTGGCGCATTTTTAGTTCAGCCTCCGTGCGTAACGTGGATGCCTGGACGAGCGCCGGCACTTCCATCCCCAATACTGCCGGGCCCGGCACTACAATTTCAACGGGGGGCGTGTACAACTTCGGCAACGGCACATCTACTTCCACTACCGACCGGGCCGTTGGCGGGCTCACCAGCACAAGTGGCTCAAAGGGAACCAACGTCTATGTTCAGCTGCAAAACAGCAGTGCCACCACGGCCATCTCCACATTCGGCATCAGCTACAACGTGAATAAGTATCGCCTTGGGTCTACCATGGGGGGGTACTCCATACAGCTGTACTATTCAACCAACGGTACTTCTTGGACGAGTGCCGGCAGCAACTTCCTGACAAGCTTTCCAGCGGATGCAACGGTAGGAACGGCCATTCCCAACCCGAGCCCAATCAGCAGTACGCCGGTTTCGGGCCAAACGCTAACGCTGGCGACTCCGCTCGCCGCCAATGGTACCTTGTACCTGGCCTGGAATTACTCCGTGACGACGGGTACGACAACCTCCAATGCGCAGGCCCTTGGTATTGATGACGTCTCGATTGCTGCTAACCCGCCGTCTATTACCACGCTCACCCCCAACACGACTACGGTTGGCAGCAGCGACTTCACGATGACGCTGGACGGAACAGGTTTTCAAAGCGGAGCCACCGCTTACTTCAACGGTACAGCGCTGACCACGACGTTCGTTTCGGCCACGCAACTCACGGCCACGGTTACGGCAGCACTGGTAGCAACCGTCGGTACCTACCCCGTGGTCGTTAAGAATTCCAACGGCGCTGCTTCCAATGCCATCAACTTCACCGTGACGGCGGTTGCCCCCGCTAACGCCGTGACCACCACGGCCATTCCGGCCACTACCTATTGCGTGGGCGCGTCGGGCACGGCTGTATCGGTTCCTTTCACCTCTTCGGGTACCTACTCCGGCAATACCTACACGGCCTACATCGGCAGCACCAGCATCGGTACGCTGGTGAGCGACCAGAACTCCGGCACCATCAGCGCGACCATTCCCAGCAGCCTGGCCTCGGGCAGCAGCTACCGCATCCGCGTCGACGCCAGCAACCCCGCTACCACCGGCTCCGACAACGGCGCCAACCTGACGGTGGTGAACTACCAGACGAACAACGTGACGGCGTTTGTGGCCACGGCCGGCAACGCCCAGGTACCCCTGACCTGGGCCAACCCCACCGCCTGCCTTACCCGTACTGTGGTGGTGGCCAGCGCCGCGGCTATTACGGCCGTACCCAATGGTTCCTTCACCGCCAATGCCGCTTTTGGCAGCGGTACCGACCTGGGCGGCGGCCAGTTTGTGGTGTACGACGGCACGGGCACGGGCGTCACGGTGACAGCGCTTACCAACGGCTCGCCGTATTTCTTCAAGGCCTTCACCACCAACGGCGACGGCTTCAGCACGGGGGCCACGGCAACGGCGACGCCCGCGGCGCCCGTGGCCACACTCACGGCCAGCACCTCGCCGGCCACTACGCCCACCTCTGTAAGCCTGGCCACGACGTCGCAGGGTACTCCCTCGGCCGCCAAAACCTACACCCTGACCGGCGCCAACCTGGGCACTGCCGATGTGACCGTGACGGCTCCTGCGGGTTTTCAGGTATCCACCACGTCTGCCTTCACCGGCATCACCACCGATGCCAACAGCCTGACCCTCACGCCCAGCAGCGGCAGCATCAGCCAAACGGTGTACGTGCGCCTGTCGGGCCAGGTAGCCGGGGCCTTGTCGGGCACTGTCGTGAACACCAACGGTACGCTTACGGCCAACGTGTTGGTGTCGGGCACCGTAGCGACGACGGCCACCGAGCCTACCCTGCAGCCCACCGTGACGGTGAGCAATGTGGGCTTCACCCAGGCCGACATCACGCTCAGTGGCGGCAACGGCCAGAAGCGGCTGGTGGTGCTGCGCACGGCTTCGGCCTCGGGCTTCACTGCTCCCGCCGATAATGCGACGTACACGGTCAGCACGGTGTTGGGCAGCGGCAACCTGCAGGGTACCGGCAACTACATCATGGTAGCCGATGGCACCACCACGACTGCTACGCTGACCAACCTGACGCAGAATGTGAGCTATACGGTGTCGGTATACGCCTACAACGACGACAACGTAGCCGGCCAGGAGAATTACCTCACCACGGCCCCCGGCACGGCCAGCCTGACGACCATCCCCACGCCGACCGTGTATTACGCGAAACCTACCGGCGACCTGAACTCGCTGGCCACGTACGGCTTCAATACCGACGGCACCGGCCAGTCGCCGCCCAACTTCACCGCCACCGGCAAAACGTATACCGTGAGCGGTACCAACCGCACCATTTCGGGGGCCTGGACGGTATCGGGCACCGGCTCGAAAGTGGTGCTGGCCTCCGGCGCCAGCTTCACGGTGCCGACAACTTTTGCGTACACCGGCACCATCGACCTGCAGGGCACCGCCGTCCTCACGCTGCTCAACGCAACGATTCCGACGCTGGGCAGCCTGGCCGCGGGCAGCACGGTGGATTTTGCGCAAACCGGTACTACCACCGTTCCCATCGTCACCAATGGCTACGGCAACCTGAAACTCACCAACGGCACCAAGCGCTTCTTTGGCAGCAACTCTGCCACCACCGATATCTACGGCAACCTCACGATTGAGAACGTCGCCAACGTAGGCGGCGCCAGCACCACCATCTTCGCCTACCTCAACCTGTTTGGCGACCTGTCGCTGTTGGGCACCACCACCTTCGACCCGAGCGCGACCCGCAAGCTGACGCTGGACCTGCAAGGAGTAACTACGCAGACGGTGGCCGGCAACGGCAACACCCTGAGCTTGTTCCGACTGTTCGTGAGCAACAGCGCTACGCTTTCCGACGCCAACGGCGGCACCATTGTGGAACTGGGCAACACTAGCAGCAACGGCGGCGGTATCGATATTGCCTCGGGTAAAACGCTGGCGGTGAATAATAATACGGTGCGCTTCATTGCCGGAGGCAACGCCGTTATCAGCAGCGGTACGGGCACGTTCACGCTCTCGCCCGGCTCGTCGCTGAACCTGGAAACGGCCAACACCAACTTCTCCATTGGTACCCTGCGCCTCACGCCGGGCGCTACCACGCTCAGCAACCTGCGCGTATCGCACACCGCGGGCGACTACCTCGATGTGACGCAGTCGCTGACCGTGACCAACTCACTGGTGCTCGACGGCCAGGGTATTCTGGATATTGGCGCCAACCAAACGCTTACCCTCAATGGCACCGTGAGCGGCACCGGCAACCTGCGCGGCTCCGCTACCAGCGACGTCGTGATTGGCGGTACGGGCGCATTAGGCACGTTGCGCTTCTTCAACGGCACCTCCACCCGCCAGCTCCGCAACCTCACCCTGAACCGCGCGTCGGGCACACTTACGCTGGGCTCGCCGCTGACCGTTAACGGCGTATTCGCGCTGACCAACGGCATCATCAGCACCAGCGCGGCCAACCTGCTCACGCTCGGCTCCGCCGCTACCATCAGCGGCGGCAATGCTACTAGCTTCGTGAATGGCCCGCTGGCGCGCGTTACCACCGGCCCGGCCACTACGGTGTTCCCCATCGGTAAGGATGCGGCCTACCGCCCCCTCACGCTGAACGCGGCCGCCCAAACCAGCACCACCACCTACACCGGGGAGATATTTAATACGTCGGCGCGCACCACTGGTATCGATGCCCCGCTCACGCGCGTGTCGAACATCCGCTACGCCACGCTCACCCCCAATGCCCAGCCCAGCGGCTTCAGCGGCACGCTCACCATGGCCTTCGATGTAGATGACTACGTAACCGACCCGCAGGACAACACCCTGGTGATGGCCAAGCGCAACGGTAGCGCCAACTGGGTAAGCATCGGCCGCACTACTGCTAATGGCAGCGCCGCTACTGGCAACGTAGCTGGCGACCTCACGTCGGATGTTTTCACGTCCTTCTCCGATTTCGCGCTTGCCAGCACGGCCGCTACCGTGGGCAACAGCCTCGGCAGCAACCCACTGCCTGTCGAGCTCACCGCCTTCAGCGCCCAGCGCCAGCCCGACAAAGCAGTTTCGCTGAAATGGAACACCGCCAGCGAGAAAAACAGCGCCCGCTTCGAAGTGCAGCGCAGCCTCAACGGCCGCGAGTATCTGCAAGTAGCTTCGGTAGCGGCGCAGGGTGCCAGCACTCAGGCCACGGCCTACGCTGCTTTCGATAAAAATGCTCCCGCCGGCCGCCTCTACTACCGTCTGCGTCAGGTCGACCTCGACGGCAGTAGCGCCTACTCGCCCGTCGTGACGGTGGCTAGCGCGGACGAAAGCACCAAGGTAGAGCTCTATCCCAACCCGGCCCACAGCCGCATCAGCTTCATTGCCGCAGCTGCTACCCCTTACCGCGTGCTCAGCCAACTGGGTCAGCCCCTGTTGCGCGGCACCACCGAAGCCGGCACCGCCAGCATCAACATCGAAACCCTGCCCATCGGCCTTTACTTCCTGGAGCTGCAAACCGCCGCCGGCCGCACCGTGCAGAAGTTTGAGAAGCAATAGTCTCGATTTAAGCCACAAAAAAGCCCCGTGCGATTTGCACGGGGCTTTTTTTATGTTCTTAAGGAAATGGCTCAACCGCCCACGGCAGCTTATACCGAGAAGCTCTCGCCGCAGCCGCACTCGCGCGAGGCGTTGGGGTTATTGAACTGGAAGCCCTTCCCGTTGAGGCCGTCGGAGAAATCCAGCTCGGTACCGGCCAGGTAGAGGAAGCTTTTCATGTCGACCACCACGCGCACGCCCTTGTCCTCAAATTCCTGGTCCATGGGCCGCACTTCGTTGTCGAAGTCCAGCTTGTAGCTCAGGCCCGAGCAGCCGCCGCCAGCCACCGAAGCGCGCAGGCGATAGGTTTCATCAAGCTGCGCATCATGCATCAGGCGCGTTACTTTTTCTTTAGCTTTATCCGATACGGTAATCATGGCAGTAGGAGCGGGGCCGCGTTGGCTTAGAAGTAAGCCGAATGGGACCGCAATTTAGACAGATTATAAACAAGACGACGAATTTCTTTGTTCGCTCGCCCACCAAATAAGTTTTGCCGCCGCTTACGAGCTCGGGTTCAGTACCACGCTGAACACAGTAATCGTGTTCAAATCGCGGCCGAAATAGAGCTTGTCCAGCGCCTCATATACATTGTGCGCCCGGAAGTAAGACGTTTGCAGAGTCTGCTCGCCCCGGGCGCGCCATTGCAGCGTGTACGAGCTTTCGGTGTCGCGGTAGCTGCGCACGTAAGCCAGCATTTTTTCCAGGCATTCCACCTTGTCGCGCCCCGTTTCGTAGCGAAACAGGAAGCTCTGCTGGTGCCGCGGGTTTACCGTAATCAGGTCGAGCCGGGTCTGGCCTTCCAGCTCCCGAAACTCAAACTGCAGCTGCGCCGGCTCCAAGCCCAGATACTGCCGAATCTCGCGCTCCAACCGGTCAATGTCAAATTCGTCCATGTGTTAATGAAGAATGAGGAATGAAGAATGAGGAATGAAGAACCGGCCGCGAAGCCAATTCTTCATTCCTCATTCTTCATTCCTCATTAAAAACTAGTGGTGCGACAGCTCCAGCGCGGGCAGGCCGTTTTTCACGCGGTAGTCCGAGATGGCCGACTTGATGGCATCCTCAGCCAGCACCGAGCAGTGGATTTTTACGGGCGGCAACGCCAGTTCTTCCACAATCTCCATGTTGTCGATGGCCAGAGCCTCGTCAACCGTTTTGCCTTTCAGCCACTCCGTTGCGAGCGACGACGAGGCAATGGCCGAGCCGCAGCCGAACGTCTTGAACTTGGCGTCGGTGATGGTATTGGTGGCTTCGTCCACCTCGATTTGCAGACGCATTACGTCGCCGCACTCGGGGGCACCCACGAGGCCGGTACCTACGTTTTTCTTGCTTTTGTCCAGCGTGCCCACGTTGCGGGGGTTGCTGTAGTGGTCAATTACCTTATCGGAGTAAGCCATTTCGCTTCGCTTAATTAAGAATGAATAATGAAGAATGAGGAATTGAAGCTAATGAGGCACAGAAGCAAATTCTTCATTCCTCATTCTTCACTCCTCATTGAATTAATGTTCGGCCCACTCGATTTTGCTCAAGTCGACGCCTTCCTTGAACATCTCCCACAGAGGCGACATTTCGCGGAGCTTGGTCACGGCTTCTTTTACGTGATTGATGGCGTAGTCGATTTGCTCGTCGGTGGTGAAACGGCTCAGGCCGAAGCGCAGGCTGCTGTGGGCCAGGTCGTCGCTCAGGCCCAAGGCCTTGAGTACGTAGCTGGGCTCAAGGCTGGCGCTGGTGCAGGCCGAGCCCGACGATACGGCCAAGTCCTTCACGCCCATCATCAGGCCTTCGCCTTCCACGTACTTGAAGCTGATGTTCGTCACGTGCGGCAGACGGTGCTCCACCGAGCCGTTGATGTAGCTTTCTTCCAGCGTGGTGAGCTCTTTTTCGAGGCGGTCGCGCATGGCGCTCAGGCGAGCGGTGTCGGCGGCCATTTCGAGACGGGCCAACTCGCAAGCCTTGCCCAGGCCCACAATGCCGGGCACGTTGAGGGTACCCGAGCGCATGCCGCGCTCGTGGCCACCGCCGTCCATCTGGGCGGTCACTTTCACCCGGGGGTTCTTGCGGCGCACGTAGAGGGCACCCACGCCTTTCGGGCCGTACATTTTGTGGGCCGTGAAGGCCATGATGTCGATGCCATCGGCTAACACGTCAACCGGGATTTTGCCAACGGCCTGGGTGCCGTCCGTCATGAACAGGGCGCCGTGGGCGTGGGCAATTTTGGCGATTTCGCGGATGGGCTGGATGGTGCCCGTCTCGTTGTTGCCGTACATGATGGTCACGAGAATGGTCTCGGGCGTCATGGCGGCTTCGAGGTCGGCGAGGCTAATGAGGCCTTTTTCGTCGACGGGCAGGTAGGTTACCCGGCCGCCGAGCTTCTCGATGTGCTTGCAGGTATCGAGCACAGCTTTGTGCTCGGTGGTGCAGGTGATGACGTGGTTGCCTTTCTGGCTATACATCTCGAACACACCCTTGATGCCCAGGTTGTCCGACTCGGTAGCGCCCGACGTGAAGATGATTTCCTTCGAGTCGCAGTTGATGAGCTTCGAAATCTGCTCGCGGGCGTAATCCACGCCTTCCTCAGCAGCCCAGCCGAAGGGATGGTTGCGGGAAGCCGCGTTGCCGAACACGTCGGTCAGATAAGGCATCATGGCCTCCAGCACGCGGGGGTCGAGCGGCGTGGTGGCGTTGTTGTCGAGGTAAATAGGGAGCTTCAGCATTGCGCGCAGCGGTATAGCAAAAAGATAAACCAATGGAGAACTGGTCGGCCCTTAGAACACGGTTCGGGGGCAATCAGTTTTCTTTGGTCTCACAAAAGTAGACACAATCTAAATAAGGAAATGCGCCGACTTCCGGCAACGGCGCGAAATGCTTGGTAAAACGGCTTTTTCGACCCGGCCAGCGGCCTTCGCTTCCACAAAATCCCACCTATGCTCACCAACCTCGAACACCTCGGCCTAGCCGTGAACGACCTCGAAGCCGCCACTTCCCTCTACACCACGCTGCTCGGCGTGGGGCCCTATAAGAAGGAACACGTGGACAGCGAGGCCGTGGATACCGTTTTCTTCCAGGTCGGCGGCTCGAAGATTGAGTTGTTAGCCGGTACCTCGCCCGACAGCGCCATCACGAAATTTCTGGCCAAAAAGCCCGAAGGCATTCACCACGTAGCTTTTGAAGTCGACGACATCCGGGCCGAGATGGCGCGGCTGAAAGGGGAAGGCTTCGTGCTGCTGAACGAAGAGCCCAAGCGCGGGGCCGATAACAAGCTGGTGTGCTTCGTGCACCCGAAAAGTGCGGCCGGCGTATTGGTGGAGCTGTGCCAAAGCATCAAGTAGCGCGCACTTTTAGTCCGCGAATGGCCTCGCAAATGGTCTGATTATTCCCATTGTAAATTCAATCGCGGACTAAAAGTCCGCGCTACCTCGTATGAACCGTTTCCAACAAGAAGTTGATGCTGCCGTGGATGCTCTGCTGCTCCAGCAGGTCATTCTATACCCGACCGATACCGTATGGGGCGTGGGCTGCGATGCCGAAGCGCCGCCGGCCGTTCAGGCCCTGTATAAGCTGAAAGGCCGCGAAGCCGGCAAGCCTAGCATCGTGCTGGTGGCCGACTGGGCCATGCTGCAGCGCTACACCACCAACGTGCCCGCCGAGTTGGAAGCCATGCTGGCTGCCGACACGCGCCCCACCACTTACATCCTGCCCGCCAGCCGCACCATCGCGCCCGAGCTGGTGGGGCCCGATGGCACCGTGGGCCTGCGCGTGCCCAAAGACGAGTTTTGTTTTAAAGTAGTGCGCCGCCTGGGCCACGGGCTGGTGTCGACTTCGGCCAACAAAGCCGGCGAGCCCACGCCGGCCGTGTATAAGGAAGTGGATGCGGCCATTGTGCGCGGTGTCGACCACGTGGTGGGCTGGCGGCAGGACGACGACTCCCGTACCGCGCCTTCGCGGGTAGTGCGGCTTGGGGCCGATGGCCAACTGGAAGTAGTACGGCCCTAGGCGGAGTACCCCGAAATTTCATTTCGGCCCGCCGGAATGAGACCGGACCAACGGCGCGCCCGGGCCGAAATGAAATTTCGGGGTACACGTTCTGCGGCCAGCGCCGAACTTTGCGGGCATGAACACGCCCACACTGCCCGACCTGCCCATCTTTCACACCATTGCCGAAGCGGCGGCCGAACTGGGCCAGCCGGCCTACGTCATCGGCGGCTATGTGCGCGATTTGGCGCTGGGCCGCGACAGCAAGGACATTGACGTGGTGACGGTGGGCGACGGCATTGCCCTAGCGCAAGCCGTGGGCCGCCGACTGCCCGGCAAGGGCCGGGTGCAGGTGTTCAAGAACTTCGGCACGGCCATGCTGCCCACCAAGGAAGCTGGCGACATTGAGTTTGTAGGAGCCCGTAAGGAGAGCTACCGCGCCGAAAGCCGTAAGCCCGAAGTAGAGGCCGGCACCCTGGAAGAAGACCTGGCCCGCCGCGACTTCACCATCAATGCCCTCGGCCTGAGCCTGAACCCGGAGAACTTCGGCGAACTGGTGGACCGCTACGAAGGCATGAAGGACTTGGCCAGCAAAACCATTCGCACGCCGCTGGGGCCCGATGTGACGTTCTCCGACGACCCGTTGCGCATGATGCGCGCCGTGCGCTTCGCCTCGCAGCTGAACTTTGACATTGAGCCCGATACCTTCGACGCCATTATTCGGAATAAGGACCGGATAAAGATTGTGTCGCAGGAGCGCATCACCATTGAGCTGAACAAAATTATCGAGTCGCCCACGCCCAGCTACGGGTTCAAGCTGCTCTTTCAGACGGGGCTGCTGCAGCTCATCTTCCCGAAGATGGCGCTGCTGCACGGCGTGGAAAAAGTAGGCCAGCACGCCCACAAGGACAACTTTTATCACACCCTGCAGGTGCTCGACAACGTGGCTAATGCCAGCGGCGACCTGTGGCTGCGCTGGGCCGCCGTGCTGCACGACATCGCCAAGCCCGCCACCAAGCGCTACTTCCCCAAAGTGGGCTGGACCTTCCACGGCCACGAGGACAAGGGCGCGCGCTGGGTACCCGGCATTTTCACCGACCTGAAACTGCCGCTGGGAGAGGAAATGCGCATGGTGCAGAAGCTGGTGCGGCTCCACCTGCGCCCCATCGCGCTGGTGAAGGAAACCGTAACCGACTCGGCCGTGCGCCGCCTGTTGTTCGAGGCCGGCGACGACATTGACCGCCTGATGCTGCTGTGCCGGGCCGACATCACCAGCAAAGACCACACGAAGAAGGAGCGGTACCTGCGCAACTTCACGCAGGTGGAGGAGAAGCTGAAGGAAGTGGAAGAAAAAGACCACCTGCGCAACTTCAAGCCCGTCATCACCGGCGAAATCATCATGGAAACCTTCGGCCTGAAACCCTCGCGCGCCGTGGGCGAGCTGAAGGAAGCCGTGATGGAAGCCATTCTGGAAGGCACCATTACCAACGAAATGGAGCCGGCAATGGCTTTTCTGCTGGCCCAAGGCGCGGCTAAGGGCCTGACGCCGGGAGGCGCAGCGGCTATCCCGGCTCAGGCCTAAACACTACGGCTGCGCGTATAGCCGGGCCAGCGTTTGTCGGAGCAGGGCCGGCCCTTCGGGGCCGTACAAAAAGCCGTGCTCGCCCTGCGCTACCGGTTGCAACTTCCAGCGCCGGGCCTGAGCCGGACGGCCATCGAACGTCGCCTTGACGGCGGCATACGGAAAAGTCGTGTCGTCCTTAGCACTGAGCTGATAGCAGGGCTTGCCCTGGCCCAGCTGGCCGTAGGAGGCACCCAGCGGCAGCCGGGAACCCGGCGAAAACGCGTAAAACCCCCGGAACGCGGCGGGCCGCTGGCTGGCAAACCACAGGGTCGCGCTGCCGCCGTTGCTCATGCCGCCCAGC
>NZ_BAAGZM010000018.1:0-20662 GCF_054778495.1 Hymenobacter agri | reverse complement strand
GCCCAGCCTGCTGCGCCTGGCCTACAAGGGCGAGCCGGTAACCGAGATGCCCGCCCCGGTGGCCCGGGCGGCCTAGGGCCCGCGCTACTTCGTTGGCCGCCAAGTGAGACTCACGCCCGAGGCACCGCTGCCGAAATAGGCGGGCGTCATCCCGATGTCGCGGCCGATGCTTTTGCGGCCCCAGCGGTTGCGGTGGCTCAGGTAGGCCAGGTGGGCCGAGAGGATGCCGAAGCCCGCGCCGGCCACTACGTCGCTTTGCCAATGCTTGTCGTTAATCATGCGCAAGGCAGCCACGCTGGTGGCAATGGTGTAGGCGCCCACACCATACCACTGGCTTTTGTCACGAAACTCGGTGTGCACGATGCTGGCCGCCAGAAACGCCTGCGCCGTGTGGCCCGACGGGAACGAGAGATTGTCTTGCCCATTGGGGCGGGTTTCGTGGGCCAAATATTTCACGGCGAAGGTGCTGGCCAGCATGATAGCCTCGCCCTTGGCAATGATGAGCAACGTGTTGATGCGGTCGTTGCGCGACTCCACGCCGGCCAGGGCCACGGCGCCCAGTTCCACGTAGGGTAGGAAAATGACCGTGTTGTCAATCATCGTATTCACCGGTCGGAACTGCTTCTGGACGAAGGTGCGGGCGTCGCGGTTGACACCTGCATCACCCTGAGCCGTAATTGCTCCGTAGGTTATCAGCACGGTTGGTATGGCTACGGCCTTGAACAACTTGCTTTTGAAAAAAGGCTGCTTGACGGCGGCAGGTATTCCGCCGGGGTTTTCGTACTTGCGCGTGGTGTCGGCAGGGAGCGGGGCGACCTGCGCGTGAATTGAAGAGCAAGCAGCCGTTCCGAGCGAAAAAGCCAGCGCCAGCCGTAGTGGTAGTAATTTCATTACTCGGAGCAGAAAGAAGCAGTTAATTATTTAGGAGCGATTTGGCTCGATATTTCAGTCTACGGGGGCATTCTGGAGGAAAGCTGTAGAGGCTGTACAGAATTCAGTATTTTACCCAGCCCAGCTTAATCTCGATGTGGCGCCGGTGACTTCAGGTTAGGCTTGGCGTATTATATAGATGTCGGAACCTGCGATACGTTTCTACGTGCCCCGTATTACCGAAAATGCGGGCATTAACGCCACCGCTTTCCCTAAACAGCACTATCCTGTCACGCGCGGTAACAGGATAAGCGAGGGAAAGGGCAGGAATTAATTCAGAAATTTGTCCCGGTATTCCGTGGGCGTAAGCCCTATTTATTTTTTAAAAAGCCGGGAGAAGTATGGCGGGTAGTTGAAGCCCCTGTAGCCCGTTGCCGCCACCAGAAACAGGTGAATGTGCTCCAGCGCAGTCTTGCCAGTTTTCTGTTTCAGCAAGTCGTTCAGGTAGCGGGGCGAGGTGGCAGTTCGTTGGCTATGTATTGCACCATTGGCAAGCAACCTGTTTCGCTCGCGGGCCCACGTATGCCAACTCGTGAACGAGTGGATGTTCGATTACAACATCCAACGACCCTACCAATCTTTACATTTTTTGACTCCTATCGAATAAAAATAAGCGGCATAAGCCTACCATTGCTGACTGGCTGGGGAAGCGGACATGCGCGGTCAAGAGAATTTGCTGCCCGACTCGCTCTCGTAACGGACTCGCAGTTCGGTCAAATCCTGGTTGCCGGGGTGGTCCTCCAGCATTTCCGCTAGTAGTTGGCCGAAAGTGATTCCACGTCCACCGTTACGCAGGTGGCGAGCGGCATCCAGCCATTGCATTCGCCCAGTAGAACCTACCGCAATATCAGCTATTCGGCCACCCGCTCGGTTCCAGATATCTGCGTCTCGAATGCCGCCAGCATATAGTTCGCTTGCCAACTCGGCTAGCCGCCGGGCTTCATCGGCCGTGGGCAGGCGAAGCGGCGCGCTGACTGCGTAGAGTTGTTGCACGAAAGCTATTACAAACGCTGCTGCATTGGCACTGGCGTAAGGCTGCGAACCACGACGGTCTGCACCCTGCTTATCCTCCACTAAATCGGATATGCCGCGTAGCAGCAGCGCCTGAGTAGCGGGGTGCTGACGGGCAGCTTTTAAAAAACCATAGCCTTCCATCTCGATGGCTAGGGCATGGCCACAGTGTACGCGCAGAAATTGGTGCAACTCTGATTCGACGCTGGCATCTACCTTTTCTCCTGAGGCAATGGTGCCAGTGTATACCTGTACTGGATTAGGAAATGCCGCTGTGGGCAATCGCGCAGCAATGGTGCGCCATTCGGTCGATTGGCTAAATGCCGTAGCGGCTCTCTCTAATTGGTAAGAGGAAGCTCCCACGCCGGGCCGGGCACTAAAACCATTGTCTGTGGCCTTGCCCCGCTCATAACCATAGACATCGTCGCCGATTACCAAATCCCCAATATTCACGTCCTTGAGTCCACCAGCTACCCCCACAAAAAAGGCGTAGTGAGGTTGGAAATAGGTAAGCGCTTGGCCAGTTTCGAGGCTGGCGTTCACATTGGTTTGGTCGGTACGACCCAGCACGACCCGCACTTCGCCGCTGGCTGTGGTTAGTTGGGTAACGTAGTAATCGGTGTGTGTATTGGGATGGTGAACGATGGTCGACGGCGGCAACTGTGCCAGCAGAACTTGGCGTTCGGGACCTTCGAGTGCGGTGAGTAGGAGAACGGTGCGGTCATTCATAGATAGGGTGATTCGCTAGAAACTGTAGATTATTATTCCAAGAGTGTTGCTCCTGCATCAGACGTAAAAGTTTAGCAGTCTGCTTGTACTCGCGGCGAGTGCGCAAAATATTCAGGGCCTGTTGCCACTGCTCACCACCAGTGCGTGCTAGGGAGAGTTCGTAGTTTTTGCGCCCGATGGATTCCCACAGATGCTGATAAGTCGGTCCGCCTGAATACAGGTTACTTGCTTCTTCCCACACGGCCTTCCACCAGTCGGTGCTAGCCTGTTTGGTAGCCTTAGCTGTCAGAATATGAGGGTTTTGAATGCGCAGCTTTAGCCGGTCTAGCCAGCCTAATTGGTCGAAGCAGTAGGCGAGGGCTGCGTAACGTGATGGTTCCGTTTGGGCCTGAGTGAGCAGAGCCTGGGCGGCTTGTTTCCAACCTTTGCGCTCGATAAGTTGCCCCAACTCTTGTGCGTTGCGCTTGTCGAATTGACTGCGGTGGGCATTAAGATACGACAGTAAAGTGCTTTCAGGAGCCGAGAACCGGGATACGTAACGCACGGCTCGGCCAGCGGTAAGTGAGAGGTGAGCAAGGGCACGGGCCGTGAAGAACGGGCTGGTAAATAACTGGATTACTTCTGACTCCAGTAAGCTGTTAGCTTCTTCTGGTCGCTCATGAACTAGTAAGCTCCAAGCTGTTTCCTCCAGAAAGAGCGAGCGCACGGCGGTGGGTAGCACGGCCCACGCGGACCGCCGGACAGGGTAAGCCCGCAAGTCGGCGTAGGGGCTTTGCCCAATGAGCGCCAGCAGGTCGGTTAGCACCGGCTGCCCAGCCAGCAGCAAGTCAAGTAATTGTGTGACCTTTGAAGCAGGTGCGGCAATGTTAGCCCACACGTTGCCACTAATCTGAGCCGCCGCGAGCCACACGGACTGCCAGCCGGGCTGTTCCACAACCAATTTTTTGAGCAACTGCGGCTTTTGGGCGCATAGGTTGCCCGCCAGAGTGGTCAGGCGCTTCTCATCCAAGGCCACGGCGGCAGCTACGAAGTCCGTCGCTACCGCTTGCTTGGCCGCTACCTCTAGCGCTGCCATGTGTGCCGGCTCAGTATCTAGGGCCAATTGCTTGGCCAGGGCTTTGGGCAATGGGTAGAGCGCGAGTAGACATGACATGTGCAGGCGCAGCCACCGGCGTGAGCGGGCCAAATGCAATCCATTTTGCCAAGCCATGGCGGGCATTTGCGCGGGCAATTCGCGTAGAAGCATCGCTTCCGTATGGGCAGTAGATGGGAGCAATTTTAAGTAAGACGTAGTAACCTCCGCGGCTTGTTGCCACAGGTCAAAAACGAGCCTGGCCGCGGCTGTGCTGCCGGCGGCGAAAATGTCCGTCAGCGTCGCCCGCACGCTCTGCTGCCACCAGGCACGGTCAGGCGCATCGTGCCAGCTCATCAGCGCGGGCAATAACTCTGCGCTGGACACCTGGTCAGCAAGTTCCACAAAGCGCTTGTGCACGGCATCCGCTAGTTGCCGCAAGTCAGCAGAATTCAACATTTCCTCCTGCACCGACCCTAACCGCTGTACTTCCTGGGGCGGGCTGGTGGCTACAATTTGCCGGAGTCGCGCCAGTACTCGCTGGCGGTAGGCCGGCTGAGTAGTGGGGTACTGGTGGAGCAGGGTGGCCAGTGCTATCACATCCCGCAACGACGCCGTGGCGAGCGCTGTCGCTGTGGGAGCTACCCGTTGCAGCGCGTCCAGGTCGCTGATGCCAAGCAAATCAGCGTTGAGCTCCATCAACAGCAGGCTCAAGTTTGGGGACTGCTGTGGCAGCCCGGCCAGCCAAGCCTCGGCCTCGTCGAGCGTTGTGTAAGCAGCAGTGACTTCTACTACACGGGATACGCTACGCCAGCGCTGCAACAGGGACTCGGGCACGGCTACCAGGGTCAGCGAATCTGTTGGCGCGCGCTGGTAACCAGGTAGAAATCCTAAACTCAGTCGGAGTTGCTGGCGCTCAGCCGCTCCCAGCACCTGCCAGGTAAGGGCGGCCGCCTCATCGAAGCCCGCCTGCCCGGCCCATACTAGTACGCCTGGTCGGGGGGTATGAACCACTTCGTGCAGCAGGTAGCCCAACCGCGGGGTAAGCACTAGCGGCGGCGCTGGCACGGGCCAAATCTCGGCCGCAGCTGTAGGAACCTGCTTGGGTGCGTCTACCGGTAGGGCAGCCAGTAAAGGCTGCAAATCAGAGAGCTGGGTTACCTGGTCAAGGGGCAGCAGTAACATATGTGAATACACCCGGCCACCCCGCACCTGCGGCGAGGTATCTGCAAACGTGCGCAACAACAGGTAAAAGTTTTCCCAGGGCAGGCCCCTCAGGGCTGGCTGCCAACTCAGCTGCGACGGGGCATTTTCGCTCAGGTCGGCTGAGTTGAAAATGCGCCTTACCAAAGACTTATCGGGGTGGGTGGTGCCCAGTAGCGCAAAGCCTTGTCCGTGAGCGGGGTCTTGCCCAAATAATGCGCGGTGTACCGTAATACTCATCTGGCCTATCCGAATAACCGCGATAAGTCATGTACCGGCTCACCGCCTTCGGGCAGGACTACGTACGCATATTCGGATGGTGTGCCATCGAGATATTTATCCTGATTTTCAGTGGTGTCCAGCCGGAATCCCTGTGCTGAGAGTCCCCATACCTGTAGAGCTTCCGGTGTCCAGTTGCTGCGGGCGAATTCCAGTAATAACGGCAGGCGGGCTGCCAATACCTGCTCGGGCCGGTCGGCGGTGTGCAACTCATCCCATAACGTGAGTACCAGTTTCAAGCGAGGCTGCCGCAAAGGTTGCTGAATGCCCATTTCACGCACCGCCAGTAACAACTGAAGTAATTCAATCAACTCAACTGCCTTTTGAAAGGTAGTTAAATCGCCAGCCGCTTCCGGGTCGGGCATTTGCGGGGCCGGCTCTACCTCGGCGGTTGCCTTGGTCAGTACATCGTGCGGCTCCTTATGGTCGTGCAGCCGGATGAATAGTAGCCAGTCGTCGCTCTCGCGGCACATCTGCACCCACTCTGGCCCCAACTGACGCTCTTGGATAATGGCGTCTACCTGCTCACCACCATAGTCAGGAAATTCCAATTCCAGCGGCTGGTCAGCCAGCTGCAAACTCAGGCGTAGCGTCTGGTTTTGGGAGGCTGGCGTGCTTTGAGTGGATTTACCTTCGGCTAAGCGGCGGCGGGCCTGCTCGATGGCCACCG
This sequence comes from Hymenobacter agri, assembly GCF_054778495.1. NCBI lineage: Bacteria > Pseudomonadati > Bacteroidota > Cytophagia > Cytophagales > Hymenobacteraceae > Hymenobacter > Hymenobacter agri. The sequence continues at coordinate 14,768 of NZ_BAAGZM010000018.1, read as the reverse complement.
TGTTGGCAGGAGTTGCGAGTAGGCGCAAGCGGCCGTGTCCCAGTTGCAAGACTTCGAAAAGCTGGGCTAGGAACGTGGTCTTGGATGTCCCTGGCTTACCAATAATTAGCACTCGGTTAGCAGGTTGATTCATTGTCCGCGGTAACGTAAGAAAAAGTCAGAGCGTTGGCCCACTGGGGCGAGCTCCAGCACCGTAGGCCGCCGCTGGGCTATCCGGGCTAACAGATTATCTACCGCTTGCAGGTTGGCCAGCTGTTTGGGGTCGGGCTGCGCGTCAAGCTCTTTGCTGATGTAAAGATGGGGCACCTCACCAAACACGAGCATCAGTTGCCGGGCCATGCGCTCTTTTACCGCTTCACGTACATCGGCGAGCTTATCGGCCTTTGACCAAACGACGAGCACTGGCCGACCGCGTAGACCCTGCGCCAAACGGCTGGCTAGGTCGGCCAGGGGAGCTACTGCTGCCCCGCGCCGCTCGGCCAGTGCTTCGCAATCCACGAAAAAGAAGAAGGCGTCGGCGTGACGGTATATCCAGCGTACGTTTTCTGCGTTGCTGTCCTGCTCATCCACAGCCCACTGGCTGAATACCTCGCCTGCCGCGTCTGGAAACAGCACGTCTAGCAACCGACCGTCGGCAGGTCGACGCAAGGCCCAGTGCAGCAGACGGTAGTAATCTGGGTCGGCGGGGGTTGGCGGTTGGTCTGTAGCTTGCCCTTTCGGAAAGCGCAGCGCCAGCGCTAGTTTTTCCCAACCCAGCAGCGTCAGTGAGCCGGCAAACGTGTGTTCCCGCAGGCTATGGCCATGCAACAGCAATGTGTGCAGCATTCCCAGAAAGGATGATTTGCCCGCATCCGTTTCGCCCACGGCCGCTAGCAGCAGTGGATTTGAACGCCGACTGACAAGCTCCAGGTCAGCCAGCTGCAGAGCCTCACCCGTCCAGGCAACTCCTTGGACGTCACTTGCGCGGTCATGCTTGGCTCCGGCGACGGGTGCCTTGCGCAGTTCTGCTGATGGCCGTGCCTGTGCTGCCCCAACTGCTATCCAGTGTGGGCACTTATCCAGGGCGAGATTATCGAAACAGAGTCCGGTTTTTACCGCTACGCATGCGGTATTGGTACAGCGTCCAGCTGGTTTCACGGCATTACTTGGCACTAGCCAGTTTAGCTGCTTGCAACTCGCGAAACAGCCATACGCCGGCTTGCTGCCAGTTAAGCGTATCGGTCAGGCGCAAGCCGGTGAGAAATTCAAAATCAGCGGGCTGCGTAGTGCCCGCTGCCAGCGCCCGCACAAAGTGCAGGAGAGGTTGGCGACCAGGCTCGGGAGCAACGACTGCCGGAAGCGGTTCGGCCATTTTCCCTAATTCCACCTGCCAAGCGGCCAGTAGCTCGGTAAACGTGATGGATACCTCGGTATCCATCGCCGCGCTGGCCGCGCGTAATACTTCGCGTAGGAAATATTCCACACTCACTGGGTACACCGCCGGCACTAGCGCGGCTAGGTCCATCGCCAATGCCACGCTGCCCGCCGCTACTGATAGCTGGCGGTAGCTGACTTGTTGACTTTCGGAATACAGGCTCTCCTTAAGCCACAGCAAATGGCTCCGCAGATTGTGCGCGGCCGTCTGCTGGGTCGCCTGTTCCCCAAGAGCCCGTAGGTAATCTGTTATAGCTTCGGTATAGGAGATAAGCTGCTGGGTGCTGGCTACCTCGGCAAGTGATTTATTAATGGAGTTAACGATGATATCGGCCGTTGTCTTAATAACTCCACCGGCCAATTGACCAAAGGAAGATGCCCAAGCGGATGATGGTCTGACATTAATCTGTGAATTATAACGGTCGGTATATGTAAATATTATGCTGTTATTTCCACTGTCTTCATCACCATTTACCGCTAAAGTCATATTTGCCACTGTGGATTCTTTTTTAACGGTCAAAGCTGAAGTAATAGCAACCTGCTTCAACTCCGGCAGTGCGGGGAGGTTGGTCTTACCCACAATACTCCATTGGCGCTCAACCGCTTGTTGGTAGGTGTTGCCCACGTCCCGCAGAAACTCACTCAACAACGCAGTCTCTCGCTCGACTCCGTCAGCGTAAGGCAAGTAATTGCTGGCCGTTAGCCAAATAATACCGGCCAGCTCGGGCTGGGCAGCCAGCTTCTGCAAGGCGGCGAGCAGGACCGCCCGCACATAGGGAATGGGTCGGTCATGACATTTGCTTGGAAACGCTTTCCACTTGCTGGTAATCATGTCCTGCACTTCACTCACCAGCGGCTCCGCTGGAATAGTCTGGGGGTCAAACGCGACCAGCGTAGCCTGAATAATGCGGCTTTTCTTACCACCAATCCGCTTCTCAACGTCAGCCGCTGTCTTGCTTAAAAAGGTGAATTCCTCATTCTGGTCAATACTGATGAGGTTTTGATTCAGAAAATCCTGTAAAACTGACTGAGCCATATGCAGTATCTTTAAAAGATTTTGCTAAATTAACAAGAAAAGGATAGCCAAACCAAAAGGCTAAGGCTACAATATTTAGCACATTGGCTTAGGGTAGATTATGAACCGGGTAAAGAGACATCCACGTTTCAATATCCTGTTTAGCTTTCCATTCATTACGAACGAATGGCAGTAGCATCAGCAGGCTTGGGCCGACTACCTATTTGCCGTGATGCCGCTGCTCCCGTAACTTGAGCGACACGAAACCGTGCGCAACTGCGACTTCGTGCCCACGCTGGCTCGCAAAACTGAGACCGTCAGTCGACAACTGCACGTTGCCTTCGCCCACCCGGCCATAAAAGCCTGACCAGCTACTTCACCGAACATCGACTGACTCACATGCAGGAGTTGCTGCGCGCCTTCCGGCTCGACGTGAGCCGCATCCCCCGACAACTTGGCTACAGCAGAATGGCACACTTCTCGGGCCAGTTTCGCCGGTACGCGCGGTGCTCTCCCTCGGCCTACCGCCAGCAGTTGGAAACGAGTAGTAGCCAGAACTGAGCGGGTTACTGATAACCTCTTACGCATTTTATCCGAGGTCGTATTATCTTACTGTCATTAAGCAATTGAACACCAATTATGGTTAAAATTACGGCCGCCGACCTTGCCGTTCAGGCATTTGCTCTTCTACAGGTTAATGCACCGGTTACGGATGTGAAAACAACACTTGGTATGGACAGCACCATGTGGAGTAAGGTAAGCGCGCTGGTGTATGAAAAAGCCAAAGCTGCGGGCCGGCAAGAGCGTGACTGGTATGCCCAGCGCCCGCACGTTTCGACCACTTCCAATTCAGAGATAACGGATTTGCTGGCACTGAATCAGCAACTGGCGGATTACGCGCTACTCGCTCCACCTACTATAACTGTGGCTGAGTTCCGCAGAATCGAGCAATTGGCATCGAAACTGCCTGCTTCCGAAAGTACTATCCTGGCTTATTTAGGCATCATTTTTACCTCGCCGAAGATGTTCGCTATCCTGAAACAGGGGTTTGAGAATTTCCCTGCGTTCCAGTCTTTCGCGCCCTTGGTCGAGGCGGCTATCTTGTCGTACTACCAAGAGAATTATATCAGTTCCTTCCTCAGCTTGGTGCCCATCGTGGAAGGTCTTATTCTGCGCTGGAGTGGTTTTGACGGCACGGGTCCGAAAGCCAAGCCTGATTTCGAGGTAGTGCGTAAGTTCGTGGGTAACTCATATCTGCGACAGCCCAACCCCAGCAACGTATTATTCCACGACGTGTACGTGCGAGCTAGCCAGGCTATTTTAACGAACCATCTGTACCTGAATTCTGCTACGGGTTCGGCTTACGCCAACTTTAGCCGGCATTTAGCCGCACACCTACTTACTGACCAAACGTTTGCCACCCAGTCGAACTGCATTAGGCTATTTATTCTGCTTGATGCGTTGCTTACGGTTTACACGTACGAAATCAAGCCCGCCAAAGACCCGCGGTTTCATGTTAATCAATCTGTTCTAGAACAGGATGTCATGCGGTATCAGCAACTCTTGCTGCACCAGCACTTATTCCGAAATGAGCAGCTGAAAATAGATTAGCCGATGTACTACAATACAGCCTGAAAAATTTCCACATATCGGCTTACGAATTCTTCGAGATTTAAAGAGTGCTCAAGCATCCTCGTGAGGGATGTCGTGTTGGGATTCCTTGAACTTGACCAAGTACTGTTCCAACGCTTGATTGATGAGAAATGTCTTTGACCTCCGGCGTCCAGTGCTCCAGTAAGACAGATTGTCTAGCCCCCTCTTATTGGCTTCACTGAAGTTGGTGGTGAATGAGTGGATATAGGGGCTGCTTTTCCGGCCGGACTTTGGCAAGAGCATTTCCTCTTTATCGATTGTAGGTGCGGGAACAGATTTTCGGCGAATAATAATTTCTACCTCAAGAGGTTCCTGGTCCTCATTAACGCCCTTTATCTGGGTGATAAAATGAGCAACGGAATGCGCATTAGGCTGCACGGCTGCTGGAAAAACGGTGGATGTCACTTCTTTCATTCATATGTTGAACGCGCAATTTACGCCTTTTTTGTAGACTACTGACAACAACAAGGGGGTATAACAAGCCTGTAGCTTGCCGCTTATATGAGCGGTGAGCCGATTAAGGTTTTTGGGCTGGTCATCAAGCAGATGCGTAAGGAGTTGGGCCTTTCCCAAGAAGCACTTGCTGATGAAGCGAAGCTAGACCGCACCTTTATCTCTCAACTAGAGACGGGAAGTAAGCAGCCCTCCCTCACTACTATCTTTCGCTTGGCTTCAGCCTTGCGGATAGAGGCATCCGACTTACTTCGACGCGTAGAAGCGGACCTTGCGACCGATAGCTCAATTGGCTTGAATAGCTAATTCCATAAATAATAAATGCGGACCAACCACGATGCGTCAGGAGTAGTGCATATGTTACGGCTTAAAAATCTTATCTTATTTTGATGTCGTATTGATGCCCCGTCAGGGTATTTCAAAAGTGTAGCTAGAACAAACTGCAATCTCTTTCTAAATCTATCTATGACATGGTTAACCAAATCAATGCAAAACGGCACTGTAACCGTTTCGCATGGAATGGGAATAGCAAGAAAAGCGGTGTTGTTTGATGCCTGCTTAAATTTTGTATAGTGAATGCTTTTATAAAAAGACGTTAAACCAAACCTGTTACGAACAGGTACAATACAACTCAATAGCTCATTCCACTCTGAGGGCTTTGGTTGAATAAGGTTTTGCTTGATAAAAAGTATTGCTAATTCTGGGTTTGATTCAGGAAAAGGCTGAGCGATGTAAAAGGGCGTATTGTCTAAATGCATTTCTATGCAAGAGAAACAACTTATCTGTTTTTCATACAGTGTTATCGGTAAAGGAGAATGTCTATTGATTGGAAGAACGGATACATTTCGTCCAAAAACATTATCTGAATTGTTTATTGATATTGGTTTGATTGTAAATTTGTTTGATTTAAATGCGGTTATTAGTCTATGAAATCTGTGAGTGTGAAAAGCTTTAGTCGCGAAAAATAAATTAGAGCGCTGAACTGATTCTTTCAATAATCTTTCACTTGTGTCTAAATCGGAAGAGCGCGGCAATAGGGATGCCCAGGGAAACCTGCGTATAACCAAAGGAAGCGTACCGGATTTACGAATGGCATAAAGCCATTGTCTATGAGTGCTTAAGCGAGAGCTGTTAGTGCTGTCCGAATCCTTCATGGCCTTCGCTAAGCAGCATTTCATTTCAGACTTAAAAGATTGCTGGTGAGTTAGCTGAAGTATATCGGGACACTTTGGTTGATAAGCGTCTTCATCTACTGCTTGTTTTAAATTGCGTGATGAGTCTTTTTTTGAGCTAGTATAAATCGGATAAAAAAGGAGTGCATTGAACTCATATTTGTAGTTAGTGACCTCTAAGTTGTTCACCCAGAAGTATTCGTTGGATTCATATAAAATGCTTTGCCCTGTTGAAATGAATGAAAAGCTGCTAAAATCACCCACAGGTATAGTGCTCCTCTTATCTTGTGTGCCAGCATTTATTTGAGAAATACTGTTGCGCCAGTATGCTTGTGATAAGTTGAATGCATAAAGAAGCTTTGGGTCGAATAGGAGGTTGCCTATTAGACGAGCTTCTGATGCTGTACATTTCTCAGTGGCTATACAGTATCTCGCAGTGAACAGGTTGCTTGCATTTGGAAACTCAAGAGGAATGCAGAGCGAGCTAATCGAATTTTGAGAAAAGAAAAAATCCGTGGCTCGGCGACTTGTTGCATAGAAACATGCGCGCAACAATTCAAAATAAGTTATTATGAATATTTTATTGTTGTGTTTTAATTGCACTACCCATGTGTTTTCCTGGTTAGCCCAAAATTTCGAATGTGATAATTTATTCAGATTGAATAAGTCTTTCAAACGGCGGGCGTGTATAATACCTTGCTCGATAGTAATTGCTTCATATTCATTTGTTAAAAGGCATTCTATCTCATTAAATGGCTTGCTTCTAGTCCATATTGTACCGCAGATGAGGTTGCCAGCGAGTGTGCTATTAATGGCATGACTTACAATTTCTTCGCTAGCCGGGGTGTTGCTTAATATTAGCCAAGGTTGAAAATAGCATACTATGCGATACGCCCCGATACTACTATCATGGATTGCTTCACCAACATTTATAAGCTTATACAGTATTTCCATGCAAGTATTCGCGTTTTAAGTGTAAGGATTGGCTAAATGTGCTCTATCCGCTTATAGCATATAGATTGAGTTGTCGAAATAATTTTTGTAATAATTATTATGCTATCCTGAATAAATTGTTGTCCTAATAGCTGTTGTTATACAAGAAGTTTGTGAGCCGATGGTGTATTTTTTACGGCAATTTGTGGGTGTGTTATTCCCAACTACTCCGCTTTATTCCCAATTACTTCGCTCTATTCCCATTTACTTCGATAATTGACAGTGCAGCAGGCGGCGCAGCAGAATAATCTCGCCGGTGTGGTAAGCGGCGTGGTCGGCAATTAGAAAGGCTTCGCGCAGAATGGTTTGGCCGGTGCCGTGCGGCACGGGGGCCAGCAAGTCGGTACCCGGCGCGTGCAGCAGGTGCAGAAAGCGCTGCCGTGTCTGGCGAATATGGTCAATGGTTTCCTGCCATTGCTCTTCGTCGGCGGTAGCCTCGGCGGCCGGCCAGTAGCCTTCCGGCCATTTCGGCGATTCGTACTCGGGGTCGAGGCAAAACTCCACGATGTCCCATTGCGCAATGCGAACGTGCTCGACCAACTGCCAGATGGTATAGGGCAGGTCCGGCACGCGTTGGTTCCAGACTTTGGGAGTGAGTCCGGCCGTGGCTTCTTCGAACGTGGCGTGGGCATTGCCCTTGGTGAGCAGGCTGGTAAGCTCAGCCAGCATGGCCTTCTGGTTGGGGCGGTCCATGGTGGGGTGCTAGCGGCGTTTGCGGGCGTTCAGGGCCCCGGTCGAATACAGGGCGGCCCCAATCAGCACGGGCTGAAAAAACAGTCGGATGAGCCGCTTGCGGTCGGTATCGAGGTTGAAGGCGGAAATATGGTGGGTGTACTGGTGAATATTGCCCGGAAACACGGCCGTATAAAATGCGGCAAGCCCCACACCCATGCGCCGCCGGTTTTTGCCCTTCAGCAGCAGCAGCGCCAGGCCCAGCGCAATTTCGACTACGCCCGAGGCCAGCACGGTGGTATCCTTGTCGCCCGGCACGAAGTCGGGCACCTGGGCCTGAAAATCCTGCCGGGCAAAGGTGAGGTGGCCGGTGCCAGCCAGCACCATAAAGGAGCCCAGCAGGCCCCGGGAAACATCTTGGAGAGTGGTGGTGTGGGAAGGCATGGCTTTTCGAATAAGGTGGTCGATAGTCAGCCTATACGGCAACGAAGCCGTTGGGTGCGCCCCTGCCGGCCCACCGGGGGGGCTACCGCGGCAAAATGCTGTTGAAATCCGTGGCCAGCAGCCCGTGTTTCACCGCGTAAATCGCCAGGCAAACCGCATTCGGAGAATTTGTTTTCTCCATCAGGTTTTTGCGGTGGCCTTCCACGGTTCGGTCGCTGATGAAAAGCTGCTCGGCAATTTTGGTAGTAGAATAACCCTGGCAGAGCAGCGCCAAGACTTCGGCTTCGCGCGGGGTCAGCTCGATGGCAGAAGGCTGAAACGATGGGTGCTTGGGACCGCTGGTATGCAGGCCGCGCACCACGGCCTTGGAAATGGTGTCGGTGAAGTAATATCCTTCCGTCATGACCGCCGCAATGGCGGTGCTGAGCAGTTGCTTGTCAACGTCTTTGGGCAGGTAACTGCGCACCCCGAGCCGGAACATGTGGGCAATAAAGTCGTCGGTCGAGTGCATGGACAGCACAATGATGCGCAGGCCGGGATGTTCCTCCAGCAAGCGCTTGGCGGCATCAATGCCACTGATGTCCGGCATTTGCAGGTCCAGCAGCAGCACATCGGGCACCCGGTGGGCAAGCTGCGCCCGTAATTCTTGGAAAGTAGCCGCTTCCTGCACGTGCGTTGCAAAGGGCAGGTGTTGCAGAATGTACATGATGCCCTGGCGGAACAGCCGGTGGTCATCCAGAATGGCGATGTGAACGAGTGGTAGAGGAGTCATGAAGATAAAACTAGCAGCCTAATCTGGAATGGATACCTCTATGCGCACGCTCGTGCCTCGGCCAGCTGCCGACTCCACGTGCAACGCGGCATCCAGTAAGCTGACGCGGGCGGCCAAGCTTTTGAGGCCCAGCCCGCCCTGGCCGTGCTCGCGCACCTGGTCATAGTCAAACCCGCATCCGTCGTCTGTCACCGTCAGAGCCAGGCCGTGGGGCAGTTGCCGCAGCTGCACCACTACCTGCGCCGCCCGGGCGTGCTTCAGGGCGTTGTTGATAAGCTCTTGCGCGATGCGGTACAGCGCCAGCTCGTGGGCGTAGGGCAGGGGGGCCGCCAGCGCTTCGGCGTGCACCACCACGCCATGGGCAAAGGCCTCGGTGCAGGTGCGGCCCAGGTTGTGCAGGGCGTTGTGCAGGCCAAACTGCGCCAGCGCGGCCGGGTGCAAGTTTTGGGAGATGCTGCGAATGTCCTGCAGCGAATTGCCGATGATGCCCTTGATGAGTGCCACGGCCTCTTGCTCTTTGGCGCTGGCCGTGGCGGAGTCCTCCAGCAGCGCCAGCAGCACCTTGGCGGCCGAAAGCGACGACCCGATTTCGTCGTGCAAGTCGTTGCCGATGCGCTCGCGCTCCCGCTCTTCGGCCTGAATAGCCGCCGTGAATACTTTTTTCTGGTAAGCGCCCTGCAAGGTTTGCAGAGCCAACTGCTGGCTCACCAGCTTGCGCTGGTACACCAAAAAAAACGCCACCAGCGCCAGCGCCAGCAGCAGCATCACTACAATGCCGCTGAACAGCAGTTGAGCTATTTCCTGGTCGATGGACTTATCCACAGTGCCCATGCGTATAAACCGTAAAGCACCATGTAAAGCAAGGCGTGAATGTGCCACATCTTCATACTCAAAGCTTTTGAGTGCAGCAGTACATAGTTGCTGGAAACAAAGATGAACACGTTGCCCGAAAAATAGAGCAGCAAGCCCACCGAAACCCAAAACAAGGGTTCCCGCTCCAGGCGAACGATGACCAGCTCGCGGATGACTTTGTAGAAATACAGCAGCACCAGCCCCAGCACCAGCACGCTTTCGGCGAAGCGTTGCAGGCTGTTGAAGTGTAAGAGACTGGCCGGCACGGCATAGGAAGCCAACGACGTCAGGGCAAAAATAACGGCCACGGCTGGCAGCCAGTGGCTCACAGCCGAGGGCCAGAAAGCCCGCCGGTACATCCAGGCCAGCAACCCGAACTCCACCAGCGTGTCAACTGGCATCAGGAAGAGGTTGGGGGTAACGGCTCGGGACACCAGCTCAACGAGGATTTCGAAGAAAACCAGGCCGGCTAGGCAGCGCAGGGGCGGAGACAGGCGCTTGAAGCGCACCGCCCCCGCCAGGCCGGCGATAAAAACCAGGAAAACCGGGCCATAATCTAGCAATGTCATAGTCTCTGTGATGTAGCTCACCAGCGAATGGCGTAGGCCAGTATAATTGCCAGGAGCTGACCCGGCGAGCCGGTCCCAGATAGCAGCGAAGCCGCTTAGAACGGCGGCGAGGGCCGGGAAATGTCGTAGAACTCGGCGCGGCTGCCCAGCGCAATCACCCCGGGCTGGTCGGTGGGCGGGGTCTGGTTGAGTTCGACGATGGTGCTGAAAACCACGGGGCTGTCGGGGGCGTCAGGGTTTTTGGGCTTCAGGTCGAAATTGAGCCATAGGGTGTTGTCCTGCTCCGATTTGGCAGCCCAGGGAGTGGTAAAGTCCGTTACCTCGAAGCAATAGCCGCGCAGGTACTGGCCTTCCTGCGGCGAATCGAACAGATGGGCGTCCAATTTCTCAGCCAACGGCCCGTTCCAGTTCTTTATCCAGATTCTGGCTACATCGATGGGTACTTTTCCGCCCGGGGCAGCCGAAGGGGCCGGCTGGGTTGGGCCTGCCGGAAATTCGGGGCCCAACTCTGCCGGAAAGCCGGCGATGCCCGCCAGGTAAAAGCCGGTTTGGGGCTCGCCACCGGCGTTGGTACGGATGAGGGCCAGGCTAAAAACCGGGATTTCGCCTGGCAGCAGCAAAAACCTCGTTTTGATAATGTCCGTGGCCTGGTAACCTTCCAGCAGCGGGTCGAGCTCTTTCGCGGTCAGGTAGGCGTAGTTGATGTGGGATTTGTCGCTGCTGGTGAAGCAGGCCTGGAGGTCGGTCGAACTACCGGTGCTGAGCAGTTGCTCCCAGCTGCTGGTGTAGTCGGACACTTCCTCCTGGGTGATAGAACGGGGCGGAATGGGTAGGCGCATAGTAGACGGGGAAATGAGGGTTGAACGCCCTAAATGTAGGCCAGCCACCCCAGGCCGAAGCCGGCGCAACTACGCCGCCTGAACCCGAAGCCGTGCGTTGGCCGCGAAAAAGTGCCTTGGTGCAGTGCCTGCCCGCCCACCCGCGGGAAAATACGGGGGTACAAAAACGGGGGATTTCCCGGGGTGCCGGAAGGAAAGCCCTGGAGGGGCAATTCGGGGGAATTCACGCTAGCGGGCGGTACCGGAAAAAGCTCCCTTTGCATCGTCGGCCGCCAAGCGCAAAAGCCGGCAATGGCCGTCGCCGAAAAGCCAGCCCAAGAGTAGGCAATCCATTCTTTTCCACATTCCCAATGGTACAAAATCTTCAACCCGGCGACGTCAAGAACGTAGTGGCCGGCGAAATCCGCGGCACGCTCTACGTGTACCGCACGAGCCAGGGCTACGACCAGCCCGGCAATGTAGGCTGGCAGCCCGCTGGCCAGCCTTTGCAGGTGTATAGCCTGGCCGTGGGCGAAACGGTAAGCTTCGTCATCGATGGCCGGGAGGGCCTGCTGGCAAACGGGTGCCCGTCGACGGTGCAGCTGCTGTGGGAAGAAGCGCCGGTGGCCAATGCCACCAATGTGAATGCCCACACTGCCCGCCAGCTGCTGAAGGGTGCGCGCGTAACCCGGAAGCAGCGCCCGGCGCTGACCGCCGACGTCTCCAACGGCGACCCGGCCAGCCAGGCCATGCAAACCCTGAACGCGCAGTGGTACAACGCGGTGGTGACCGGCTGCGGCCTGGACCCCAATACTTTCCAGCTCGTGCAGGGCGCTGCCCCGCTGGGCACCACCTCCGAGCAGCTCTGGAATGTGTTCGACGTGGTGCCGCCGCTCTCGGTCAGCAACTACTTCAATCCGGCTCAGAACAACGTGTTCTCGTCGGATTACGGCGCCGTCATCAACAACCTCATTCCGCAGAACAGCAACTCGTTTCAGAACGATATGGGGGACTACTACAGCGCCTGGACAGCCTACCTGCAGGCGCAGACTACGCTCCCGGCCGGCGGGGTGCTGGCGCTGTTCCAAACGTGGTCGGCCATCCACATGCCGCCCGACCAGGCTCAAACCTGCTACACCGATTACCAGCAGGTGTCGCAGGGCGTCATTCCTACGGCCGTTGGCATGTGGGTGAACGCGGGCGGGAGCACCGGCAAGCAGCACAAAGCCTACAATGCCACCATTGCCCAACTGCAAACGCAGATTGCATCGGCGCCATCCAAGTCCGTAAGCGTGAATAGCAGCACGGCGTCGAGCGATATCACTCACACCTGGGCCCAGGCCGAAGCCAGCGGCTTCTTCGATATTTTCGACGGCAGCGGCAGCAGCAGCTACGACCAAATCACGACGGCGATGTCGCAGGCGGGCATTACCATCAACGCCAGCTTTAAGCACCTGGTCGTATTTGCGGCCGCTCCGCTGTCCCAGCCCAGCACCGACCCCATTCTGTCCCAGTACAACCCCTGGTACGATTCGGCGGCCCTGAACATGGCGTACCAGACCCCCGACAACACGGTGTGGAAGCACACCCACCCCACCTGGGACGACACGTTTGGCCCCACCGGCAACATGCTGCGCACTGCCAGTGCCTTGGTAGTGGTCGATGGCATCACCATCAGCATGACGTCGAAAGTGGGCTTCTCCAGCAGCCAGCAAACGGCCTTTACGGCAGCCGCCAGCGGCGGCATCTGGCCGTTCTTCGAGGCTTCCGGCAGCGGCGGCTGGACCAATTCGACCAGCTTCGATGCGCAGGGCAACGTGACGGTGACGTCTACCTGCCCGGCGGGCAACCCCAACGTGCTGGGGGTCATCGTCACGCCCATCGGCGGGGTAATGATGCTGTAGCAAATTGGCAATGACGCCCGAAAAGAGGCCGCCTCGTTATAGCTAACGAGGCGGCCTTTTTGGGGTTGAAGCACCCGCCGCGGGCTTGGTGCCGACGCGCCGGACCGTGCATCAGCTCTACCAGCACGTTTGCCCCAACTGGCTGCTAGTGCGCCTCCAGCCAGTTGCGACCGGTGCCCACTTCCACTTCCAGCGGCACGCCGTGGGGCAGCAGCAGGGCCGTAGTCATCAGCTCCTTGATTTTGGGCGTGATGTAGTCGACTTCCTCGGCCACGGCGTCGAACACGAGTTCGTCGTGCACCTGCAGTATCATCTTGGTGCCGAGCTTCTCCTCGCGCAGCCAGTGGTGGATGTTAATCATAGCCATCTTGATGATGTCGGCGGCCGTGCCCTGGATGGGGGCGTTAATGGCGTTGCGCTCGGTGTAGCCGCGCAGCGTAGCGTTGCGCGAGTTGATGTCGCGCAGGTAGCGGCGGCGCTTGAGCAGCGTTTCGGCGTATTCCAGCTCGCGGGCGCGGTTGATGCTGTCGTCCATGAACGCCTTCACCGAAGGGAATTCCTGGAAGTAGGTCTCGATAATGTCGGTGGCTTCCTTGCGGCCGATGCCAATACGCTGGGCCAGCCCGAAGGCCGAAATACCGTAGATGATGCCAAAGTTGACGGTCTTTGCCTTGCGGCGCATCTCCGAATCTACCTCCTCCAGCGGCACGCGGAACACCTTGCTGGCGGTGCTGGTGTGTACGTCTTGGCCCAGGCGGAAGGCTTCAATCATGGTTTTATCGCCCGAGAAGTCGGCCATGATGCGCAGCTCCACCTGCGAGTAATCAGCTGCCAGCAGTACGTGCTTATCGTCGCGCGGCACGAAGGCTTTGCGGATTTCCCGGCCCCGCTCCGTGCGAATCGGGATGTTCTGCAGGTTGGGGTTGGTGCTGCTGAGGCGGCCGGTGGCGGCCACGGCTTGGTTGAAGTTGGTGTGCACGCGGCCGTCCACCACGCTCACCAGTTGGGGCAGGGCCTCCACGTAGGTACTGCGCAGCTTGGTGAGCTGGCGGTATTCCAGAATGAGGGCGGCAATGGGGTTTTCGGCGGCTAGCTGGCTCAGTACTTCCTCGCCGGTGGCGTACTGGCCGGTCTTGGTTTTCTTGATTTTGCCCTTGCCGATGTCCATCTTATCGAACAGCACCTCGCCCAGCTGCTTGGGCGAGCCGATGTTGAACTCCTGCCCGGCCTCGCGGAAAATCTGGGTTTCGAGCTCCTGCACGTAGCCCTGCAGCTCGGCCGAATACTCGCCCATGGCCACGCTGTCAATCTTCACGCCCTCGTACTCAATGTCGGCCAGCACCGGCACCAGCGGGTTTTCCACGTCGTTCAGCAGGCCAAGCAGGCCCAGGTCCTTCAGCATGGGCTCGAACACGTGCTTGAGCTGTAGGGTCACGTCGGCATCCTCGCAGGCGTAGTCCTTCACGGCGGCGGGCGGCAGGTCGGCCATCGTGAGCTGCTTCTTGCCCTTGGGCCCGATGAGCTCGGTGATGCTCACCGGCGAGTAGTGCAGGTAGGTTTCGGCCAGCACGTCCATGTTGTGGCGCATGTCGGGCTCGATGAGGTAATGCGCCAGCATGGTGTCGAACAGCGGCCCCGAAATGTTGACGTTGTAGTGCTTGAGGATGGTGAGGTCGTACTTGATGTTCTGGCCGATTTTCAGAATGGTTTTCGACTCAAAAAATGGGCAGAACTCGTCCACGATGGCCTGCGTGGCGGCCTGGTCGTCGGGCGGCACGGGCACGTAGTAGGCCTCGCCCGGCAGCCACGAAAAGCTCAGGCCCACCAGCCGCGCCGTCATCGTATCCAGCCCGGTGGTTTCAGTGTCGAAGCTCACTTCCGCCTGCTGCAGCAGGAAGCTGAGCAGCGACTGGCGCAGCTCGGGCGTGTCCATCAGGTGGTACTGATAGGGCACGTCTTCCAGGCGCTTGCGGGGGCCGGCGGGGGCGCCGTAGCCAGCGGTTTCGCCCTCCTCGGCGCCAATGGCCACGGCCTCGTC
>NZ_BAAGZM010000017.1:0-21415 GCF_054778495.1 Hymenobacter agri | reverse complement strand
CCGGCTCCGGCGGCGCTGCCACCAGCGCCAGGCCAGCAGCAACCAGCCAGCCGCATACAGCAGGCTGCCCAGCAGCAGCAGCCCCAGCGGCACGTATTGCCCCGTGAGCGGGTTGGGCTGCAGTCGCCGAATGGAAAACAAGTAGTCGCCGCCAGCCGACTCGAACCGGGGCTCGGTGCGGCTATCGGCCACTACTTGCAGCTCTAGGCCCCGAAACAGCGCCTGCTCATCGCCCTCGCGCAGGTAGCGGTTGCTGATGCCGTAGTGCCGCTCCAGCGGCAGATACATCAAAATCAAAAAGCGCCCACTCGCCCGCCGTACCTGAATGAAGTGTCCCAACGAGGTTTCAATCAGACGCTCCGATGCGACCGGAGCCGTTTCGGGCTCGGGGCGCAGCGTGGCATCCGACCAGTATTTCAACGTGCCGTTTTCCAGCACGCAGGTGGGGTAAGTGGTTTCGCGTAGCAGCTGCTGGAAGCTATAGGGGCCGCGTTGCAGCTGTGCGGCTACCGTGTCGGCCTCGCGGTAGGCGGTGCTTTCGGCATTGCGTACGAGCGCCTGCAGGTGCGCCACATCGGTGCGCTCCACCACGCCTGGCGCCTGGCCGTAGCGGCTGGCCAAGTAGCCTCCCCCGAAGCATAGCACCGCGGCCAGCAATAGTAGCCACGGCAGTCGCTGCCGCCGGGGCATCGCGTCGATTACGGAAGAAAAGCGGGCAAGAGTACGCAAGCAGGCAGATATCAGGACGGAAATCGGGCAACCACACACCGCCCGCTCAAAGAAAGCCAGTAAGCACGAAAGCAGCGTGCTGGCCTAGGCCGTCAGCGGCTCGCAAAATCCAGGCCCAATAAAAAATGCTGCCCGAAAGCAGCATTTTCACTCAAGTCACCTAATTGGCTTTTAACGCGATAAATAGCGCGCATCAAAACGAGTTCCGCCAAAACCGTACAGCATTACGGCCCGCGAGTAACGAAACAGCAGTGGCGCTACGGCAGTAATTGCGGCCGCCACCGTCAGCACGTACACCCACAGCGGCGGGTCGTTGGCGAAGTAGTTCAGCAGAAAGCCAATAGTCAGCAGAATACCCGTCGAAAAGCCCGAGCTGATGTACATGGCCCCGTAATAAAAGCCGGGTTCGGGTTCGTACGTCTGATGGCAGACGGGGCACACGGCCGGCATATCCATAAACCGAAAGCTCCAGGCCCCATGCGTGAACAACTTGCCGGTGTGGCAGCGTGGACAGCGTAGCTCCAGTAGCGCCCGGGCCGTGGAGGCCTCGGCGGCCATTAGGCGTTGGCCTTCTTCGGATGCGTGCGGCGGTACCAGAAGTAGCCCACCGCGCCCATCAGGATGTACGGCACGGTCATCATGTACACAATGCCCTTATTGAGGCCGGCCACGTCGTAGTCGTCGCGCTCCTGGCGGGCGGCTTCTACCTGCGACTTACACATCGTGCACTGGGCCTGCGCCGCCAGTGGGGCGAGACTCAGCAATACACCCACCAGCAGGGCAATTACAGAAGCAAAAAAGGTCTTTTTCATACTTGAATGAACACCACGGTGCCAGCAAAGTTTCTCAATATCAGGTATAATACGGCGAAATCATGAAATACACGATGACCCCCGTCACCGACACGTACAGCCACACCGGAAACGTCCAGCGGGCAATGGCCCGGTGCTTGGTGTACTGCCCCGTGAGGGCAAAATAAAGCGTGAACAGCACCAGCCCAACCGTTACCACTGCTAGGCCAATATGCGTGAGCAGCAGCAGGAAATAAATCGTCCGGATAGCGCCCGTGCCGCCAAAGTGCGTGCTTGGCACCTGCGAATGGTAGGCCACGTACGACAGCAGAAACAGCCCACCCAGCGCGAAGGCTGTGCCCATCATGGCGCGGTGCTTCAGCACATCTTTCTGGCGAATGAAGTAGTAGCCTGCCAGCAGGCACACGGCAGTCAGCGAGTTCAGCACCGCGTTCACGGCCGGCAGAAACTTCACCTGCGCACCCGGAATCCGGAAGGTTTCGGGGAAATAGTAGAGCACGGCCACCAGCAGCGGCACCACCGCCCCCAGCGTGCCGAGGATGATTTTGTAGCGCGTATAGTCGCCGGGGGCCAGCACCGGTGGGTGCAGTTGGTCAGTGGGGGTGTTCATAGTCGTAAAGCTGCACGGTTACTTCCGTGAGTAAGCGGTCGATTTCGCGCCCATCGGTACCATCGTAAATACCGCGCACGCGGCGCTGATTGTCAATCAACAACAGCCGACCAGCCGGGATGTTGGCCGTGTACACGGCCCCGGGCAGGCGCTTGGGGTCCGAAGTCAGCCGGAACTCGCGCTGCGTGAGCTGCTGCAGGGTATCGGCCGGGCCGGCCAGGAAAAACCACTTGCCGGCAATGGTTCCGTATTGCTCGGCCAGTTTCGACAAGCGAGCGGTGTTGGCCGCGGCGGCGTTCAGTACAAACGTCACCAGTTTCACACGCGGCTCGTGGCGGAATTTCTCCTGCACGCGCAGCAACTGGCGGGCTACTTTGGCGCTGGCTTCGTCACCGGCAAAAAATTGCGCGATGTACATGCCCTGTCCCAGCTCCTGGCTGCTCACCACGCGCCCGGTAGAAGCGAGGAGCTCAAAAGGCGCGATTTGGTGGAAAATAGTATCGCGCTGCCAGCCCCCGCCAACCTGCGTGGAATCCACGCGGTCGGGCAGGTAGGTTGGCAGCGCGTAACGGTTGGTGCCGAAGCGGAACAGGAACAGAAAAGCCAGTACCGGCACCAATAGCAGCAGCCCCAGCAAAAGGGTTTGGCGGGGCCGCATCCGCTATTTGAACATGTTTTGCAGGACTTCGCCCATGAACGAACCCTCCGTGATGAGGGCCACGAGCAGCCACACCAGCAGCGTCACGGGCACCAGAATAGTCCAGATGAGGCCTTTGGTTTCGTGCTTCAAGTGCATGAATTCAGCCACAATGAAGAAGGCCTTCAGAATGGTGAGGCCGATGAAAATGCTGTTGCGCAGCGTGCTCGGGTGCATCAGGAACACGAACACGAACTCAACGGCCGTGATGAGGACCAGAATACCGAATACGCGCCAAATCCAGCCAGTATTCGGTTTGGCGATTTCGCCGGGAGCGAGCGTGTGCTCAGTAGTTGCGTGAGAAGCCATTGTTGAAGTTTTGAATGTTGAGAGTTAATGGTTGAATGTGGGCCAAGTCAACAACTCAGCACTCAACATTCAGCATTCAACACTCTTTTAAACGAGGTAGAAGAAGGTGAACACAAACACCCACACCAGGTCCACAAAGTGCCAGTAGAGGCCGATTTTCTCAATCATCTCGTAGTGGCCGCGCTTCTCGAAGGTGCCGTTGGTCGTGGCGATGAAGCACCACACCAGCAGGCAGACGCCCGAGAATACGTGCGTGCCGTGGAAACCCGTGATGAAGAAGAACAGGTCGGCGAAGAGCACCGGGCCGTACTGGTTCATGTGCAGGTTGGCACCGAAAAACTTTGTACCGTCGGCCATAATAGTCGGCTCGGCGTGGCCGTTGATGAAGTGCGTCCACTCCCAGGCCTGGCTGGCGAGGAAGGTGCTGCCGAACAGGATGGTCCAGAGCAGCCACTTCTGCACATCGGCTTTGTCCATGCGGTGGCCGGCTTCTACGGCCAATACCATAGTTACCGAGCTCAGAATCAGAATCATGGTCATCAAAGCCACGAAGCCCAGAGGCACGTTGGCTTCCCCCATACCAGGGAACGCATTGAACACATGGTCCGGAATGGGCCACCAACGCGTGCTGAAGACAAAATCTTTGGCTTCGCCGGTGAATACCTCGTGCTTATGGCGAATCATGCCATAAGTGGTGAGGAAAGCGGCAAAGGTGAAGGCATCAGACAGCAGGAAGAACCACATCATCAGCTTGCCGTAGCTCGCTTTGAAGGGTTCGTTGCCGCCATCCCAGTTGCCAGTGCGTGGGGCGTCGAGGGTGGCAGAAGCAGCGGCGGGCTGCAAAGTGGTCGGTTGGGACATAGCGGACAGCGTAACGTCGAAATTAGTGGTTCAAAAGTAAGAACAAATACAGGTACAGCCAAAGGCCGCCCAGGAAGTGCCAGTACAGAGTTGCGTTGCCGATGGAGAGCATAGCGCGCGAATGCACCTGATAATTAAGCGTCCGCTTCAGCACCACGGCCAGAAAAATAAGGCCGGTAACGAGGTGAAAAGCGTGCACGCCCATAAGCACGTATACGAACGAACCCGACGGATTGGCGTCGGCCCCGCCGAAATACGTGTTGCCCGCCACCAAATCGCCGAAGCTGTGGTACTGCCCCACCAGGAAGGCCAGGCCCAGCACCAGCGTGATAATCAGGCCGGTTTTGACGCGGTTAATATCGTCTTTGCGGGCCGAGAAATAGGCCCACTGTATGCTGACGCTACTGAGGGCAATCAGGATAGAGTTGATGAGCAGCGAGGCCGGCAGGTCGAATTCGCGCCAGTTGCCTTCGTCGCGCCGCACGATGTAGCCGCTGGTGAAGGCCGCAAACATCATCACAATGCTGAAAATAAGCAGGATGAGCAGCACGCGCTTGGGGTGCCAGCCCAGTCCGGTTTCCTTTTCGGACAAAATCTCAGGAGTCATATGCTAGTTGTTAATTGATAGTTGCTTGTTGTTAGTTTGCGGATGAGCTGTCCGTTGCATCCGACAACAGACAACTAACAACTGACAGCTAGATTTTGTCCAGCACCAACGCAATTTGTACGATGGGCAAATACAAGAACGAGGCGAACATGATGCGCAGCGCCGCCTTGCGCGACTGCGTGCGCATGAGCTGCACCGTGAGTAGCAGGAACAGGATGCCCGCCACCACCGCCACCAGCGCCGAAATGCGGCCCGAGATGTTGAACTCCAGCGGCAGCAGGCTCAGCGGAATAAGCAGCAGCGTGTAGGTCATTATCTGGAAGGCCGTGCGCAGATCGCGGTTGCCGGGCGTGGGCAGCATCTTGAAACCGGCGCGCTTGTAGTCGTCGTCGGCTACCCAGGCAATGGCCCAGAAGTGCGGGAACTGCCACATAAACTGAATGCCGAAGAGCACCCAAGCTTCCACGCCGATGTAACCCGTGGCGGCCACCCAGCCAATAAGCGGCGGCAGCCCACCCGGAATGGCCCCCACGGCTACGCAGATAGGCGAAATCGTCTTCAGCGGCGTGTAGATGAAGCCGTACAGAATCAGCGACAGCAGCGACAAGCCCGCCGTGAGCGGGTTGAAGCAGTACCAGAGCAAGCCCAGGCCCGCCACGCCCAGCAGCACGCAGAACACCCACGCCTCGGCCGGCGAGAGCACGCCCGTGGGCAGCGGGCGCTTGGCCGTGCGCGTCATCAGCTTGTCGAGCTCCCGCTCATGCACCTGGTTGATGATGTTGGCCGAGCCCGTTACGAGGAGGCCGCCCAGCATCACCAGCAGGGCACGCGTCCAGCTGAAATCGTGCTCGCCCAGCATATAGCCAATCGCGCTGGAAAACGCCACCGTGAGCGAAAGCCGAAACTTGAGCAGCTGAAAATAGGCGCGGGCCTTCACCATCAATACCTGAGTTTTGTGTGCGCTGAGGACCGTTTTATTAATCCATTCCTCAACCGGGCCGCAAAGTTACGCAACAACCCGCCGGGCAGCATCCGACGGCGCAATAGTTTCCGGTCCTTTTCGGGCGCGGGCAACGGCCAGCAGCGTCAGAAACTGTACGCCAAACAGCACCGTGGCCAGCGTGAGGTGCACCGGCTGCACGGCCGGCGGCAGTGCGAACGAGGCCAAGATGATGCCGGCGAGTATTTCCAGGCCAATTATTGCTAGGGTTGCCGTTACCAGCCGCCGCAGGTGTGCCCCGCCTACCTGCCATAGCTCGTAGCCCACGTACACGTTCAACAGCAACACCGCCGCCGATATGGTCCGGTGCAGGCTGAAAACACTTCCCAGCTTCGCCACCCAGTTCTCACGCCCCATATAATCGGCCGCGGCCGAAACGATGTCAACCTGCTCGCGCACCTGCGTGCCCAGCACAATCTGCCAGAAGCTGAGCAGCAGCGCAGCCCACAACCACAATTGCAGCGTGCGAGTCGGCTGGCGTACCGTATCAACTGCTCCGGATTGGCTTTCGCTTGCCAGCATGCTACCTCTCCCCCACTGTGCCCGGTCTACGGCGTAGAGCAGTAAAGCGACGATGACCAGCGCCAGCGCCATGTGCACAGTCACCATCACAGGCAGCAGGTTCGTCGATACCACCAGCGAGCCCAGATAGCCCTGCACGCCTGTGAGCAGGAACGACGCCAAGGCGAGCCAGAAGATGGTTCGGTCGCGTCGCCAGTACGGCAGCGCAAACACCACGGTCAGGAACACGAATATGCCGATGAGCGCGCCGAGCAAACGATTCACGTATTCAATCCAAGTTTTCACCGGGTTAAAATCGGTTTCGATGTACTGGGTAGGGTGAGCAAAAATGCTGCCCGCCACCTGAGCAAACCCAAGCTTTTGGAGCGTGCGTGCCAGCTTCTGGTTTTTCGCCACGCGCTGCGCCGTGTATATCTGTTTGTAATCGGCAGGCAGCTGGCTGGCTTCAGTAGGCGGTACCCATTGCCCAAAGCACTTGGGCCAGTCGGGGCAGCCCATGCCGCTGCCAGTGCTGCGCACCACCCCTCCTACCAGTATCAGCAAATACACCGATACCACCGTGAGCAGGCTAAACGAACGAAAACGACGCAGCGCTGGGCTGCTAAAGCGGTTTTCCATTTGTAATCAGTAAGCGTTTATTCAACCACCGTTGTGGGTATTAGTTGGCGGCGTAACAAAAAAGCGGGCCGCCGATGAGGCGGCCCGCTTCGGGACTCTTTCAACTCAGCACCGTTAGTCGGCCAGTTCCTGTTCGTAGGGCAGGTTCGACGACTGCGTTTGCGAGTACGGTACGTTCTGCGGAATGAAGTCCACGTCCGAACCGGGCTTGCTGTAGTCGTATGGCCAGCGGTACACAGCGGGGATTTCGCCGGGCCAGTTGCCGTGGCCGGGCAGTACCGGCGTCGTCCATTCCAGCGTGGTCGAGTTCCAGGGGTTCTGGGTAGCACGACGGCCGCGGAAGATGCTGTAGAAGAAGTTGAAGATGAAGATGAACTGACCCAGGAAGGCGATGATGGCCGCAATCGAGATGAACTTGTTCAGGTCAGCGAATTGCGAGAAGGCATCGAAGCCAGTCCAGGCGTAGTAACGACGGGGGAAACCGGCGATACCTACGTAGTGCATCGGCATGAACACGAGGTACACACCAATGAACGTCAGCCAGAAGTGGATGTAGCCCAGCTTCTCGTCCATCATGCGTCCGAACATTTTCGGGAACCAATGATACACACCAGCGAACAGACCGAAGAACGCCGAGCTACCCATTACCAAGTGGAAGTGAGCTACCACGAAGTACGTGTTGTGCATCTGAATGTCGAGCGTGGCGTTACCGAGGATAATACCCGTCAGACCACCCGAGATGAACAGCGACACGAAGCCGATGGAGAACAGCATGGCGGCCGTAAAGCGGATGTTACCGCGCCACAGCGTGGCCAGCCAGTTGAACACTTTCACGCCCGAAGGCACGGCGATAATCAACGTCAGGAACATGAAGACCGAACCCAGGAAGGGGTTCATGCCCGTCACGAACATGTGGTGAGCCCACACGACGAATGACAGCAGCGAGATGCCAATCAGCGAGCCAATCATAGCACGGTAGCCGAAGATAGGCTTGCGAGCGTTGGTCGACAGAATTTCCGACACCATGCCCATGGCGGGCATAATCACGATGTATACTTCGGGGTGGCCCAGGAACCAGAACAAGTGCTGGAACAGTACGGGTGAGCCGCCTTGGTTGCTCAGCGCCTGACCGGCAATGTAGATATCCGACAGGAAGAACGAGGTACCGAACGAACGGTCGAACACCAGCAGCAGCGCGGCCGAGAACAGAACCGGGAATGACAGGATGCCAAGGATGGCCGTCAGGAAGAAAGCCCAGATGGTGAGCGGCAGCTTGCTCATGCTCATGCCGCGGGTACGCAGGTTGATGACCGTCGTAACGTAGTTAACACCGCCTAGCAGCTGCGATACGATGAAGAACACCATGCTCACCAGCCACAGCGTCATACCCGTGCCCGAGCCGGGAATAGCCTGGGGTAGGGCACTCAGCGGCGGGTAGATTGTCCAGCCTGCAGCAGCAGGCCCGGTTTCAATGAACAGCGACGAGAACATGATAACGCTGGACAGGAAGAAGAACCAGTACGAGAGCATGTTCATGAAGCCCGAAGCCATGTCGCGGGCACCTACCTGCAGCGGAATCAGGAAGTTCGAGAACGTACCCGACAGACCAGCTGTCAGCACGAAGAACACCATGATGGTACCGTGCATCGTCACCAGCGCGAGGTAAAACTCGGGGTTCAGCTTACCGGCTTCAATCCAGTGACCGAGCACCGGCTTCAGCCACTCCATCGTGCCTTCGGGCCAGCCGAGCTGCAAACGGAACAGGCTCGACAGCGTACCACCGATGATTGCCCACAGCATACCCGTAATTAGGAACTGCTTGGCAATAACCTTATGGTCTTGGCTGAACACATACTTCCACAGCCAATGCTGGTCGTGGTGGTCGTGTTCGTGGTCGTCGTGGTGCAGGTGGTCGCCGTGCTCGGTGGCCGGCACCGGGGCCGAGCCCACGCCGCCCGACGCTTGCACGCTGGCCGAAAAATTGGGTTTGGGTGTCAGGTCTGACATAGCGGGATACCGTTTGTATTAAT
The DNA here is from genome assembly GCF_054778495.1 of Hymenobacter agri. Classification (NCBI taxonomy): domain Bacteria; kingdom Pseudomonadati; phylum Bacteroidota; class Cytophagia; order Cytophagales; family Hymenobacteraceae; genus Hymenobacter; species Hymenobacter agri. Next base: position 12,620 of record NZ_BAAGZM010000017.1, on the reverse strand, counting down.
TAGTTCGAAGCAGCCAAAGGCATGGGAGCAGCCTCCACCTCAGGAGCAGCCGCTACGGGAGTAACCATCGTTTTGGCTTTCTGTTTGAAGGCGGCCATCACATCGGGGTTTTTCTGCGTAAACGACTGTTGAGCAGCGTACCAATTCTGGTAATCGTCGGGCTCATCCACAATCACCGTAGCTTTCATGGCGAAGTGGCTACCACCGCACAGTTGGTTGCAAGCCAGTTCGTAGTTGAACTTGGGGTTGCCCAGCTTGGCGCGCATCTCGTCGGTCGTCGTAGTCGGCGTGAACCAGAAGCGGGTCGGCATGCCGGGCACGGCATACATCTGCACGCGGAAGTGCGGCATGTACACGGCGTGCAGTACGTCGCGCGAGCGAATCTTAATCAACACCGGCACGCCCTTGGGCACGTGGATTTCGTTGGTCGTGAAGTCGTCTTGAGCCGACTTATCGCTGAGGTCGAAGCCCCACTCGTTCACGGCATCAATCAGGCGGTAGTTGATTACGCCCAGCTTCATGTCGCGACCGGGGTAACGCACGAGCCAGTTGAACTGCTTGCCCATTACTTCCACCACAACCGAATTTTTCGGGGCGGGACCGGTGATGCGGGTCCAGGCTTTCCAGCCAGCGAAAATCAGCGAGGCCATTACGATGGCCGGGATGATGGTCCAGATAACCTCAATCTTGTTGTTGTGGGCGAAGAAATATGCCCGACGGCCATCCTTGTGCTGGTATTTGTAGGAATACCAGAACAACAGCGCCTGCGTGATGACGAAAGCCACGCCGATAACCGCCATCGTGGTCCAGAACATGGTTTCCATTTTGTGGCCATGCACCGAGGCGATGGGCGGGTTCATCTTGTTGAAGTTCTCAACAAAAGAATACGCGAACCAAGCGCCGCCCACAATCATGAAAACGATGAACAACAGCGCGTTGACGCTATTGCTGACACCAATGTCGCGGGTGAAGGAACCCGAGAAAATCGAAGTAAATATCTGCAAGCGAAACAGTAGGCCGAACACGACCAACAGCAGCACCAGCACCAGTAAAATGGTTAGAGCAGTCATTGAATTGTTAGTAGTAAGTACTGTTTATCCGATAGCCGGTACGAGGTGAAGCGAGCGAAGCATCGCGTGCCCTCGTACCGGCTACTGAAATCTAAACATTAGGTGGTGTGGTGCACACTCTCGTCGAGGAAGGGGTGATTCACGGGCACCAGCGAGGCCGAAGCCAGACGGCGGGTGAACAGAATCAGGAAGGCGCCGAGGAAAATGGCCGCGATACCAATCTCAATCAAGAACCCATTTTCGCCGCGCAAAGTTGCCGGCATCAGCATCAAATAAAAGTCGGACCAGTGACCGCAAAGAATGGCGATGGCCACGATTTTCATGATAATCATCTGGCGCTTGGCATCGCGCGTCATCAGGCCCAAGAAGGGGAAGACGAAGTTGATGGCGATGTTGAAGAAGAACATGAAGGTGTAACGACCTTCAAAGCCGCCGAGGCGCTGGTTGAAGTACACGGCTTCTTCAGGCAGGTTGGCGTACCAAATCAGCATGAACTGGGCGAACCATACATAAGTCCAGAAGATGCTGAAGCCGAACATCAGCTTACCGAGGTCGTGGATGTGGCTGGCGTTCAGCGCGCGCAGGTAGCCATTCTGCTTCAGGAAAATAGCCGTGAGAGCAATAGCAGCGATGCCTGATACCCACCACGAAGCGAATACATACCAGCCGAACATGGTGCTGAACCAGTGCGTGTCAACCGACATAACCCAGTCCCAGGCCGACATCGATGACGTTACGGCGTAGAGCACTAGGAACAGAGCCGAAGCCGTGATGCTCTTGTGGAACCAGTAGGTGCCGCCGTTTAAGTCTTCAGCCAGCGAGAGCTGACGCAGCTTCCAGCTGAACACACCCCAGATAACGAGGTAGCTAACCATGCGAATTACGTAGAACGGCAGGTTCAGGAAGCCCTCTTTGCCCTTGATGATGGCATCAAAGTGCTCCGACTTGGGGTCCATAATGCCATCATGCGTCCAGTGGAAAATGTCCTGCTTGCCGATGAGGAATACCAGCAGCATGATAACACCACCAGGGATAACCCAAGCGCTAAGAGCTTCCGAGATGCGCTTCACCATAACCGACCAACCAGCGTAAGCTACGTAGTTGATAGCCATGAACACGGTACCAACCGTGGAGACGCCGAGGAAGAAGAGGTTGCTATGCCAGAGGCTCACAATCAGGCGCTTAATAAGGACTGAGTGTCCTTCTTCGTGCGCCGCGCCGTGGGCAGCGGCTGCGTGGCCGGCCGCTTCGCCGTGCTCGGCGGCGCCCCAGCCCATCACCTGCGCCAGGATGCCCACAATGAGGAGCAGCACGCCGGCGGCGATAATAGCGATAAAAGTTTTACGGGCGCCATCCGTAACGACGAGCTGTTCAGCCGTGGCGCTTTCGTGGTGCGTCAGAGTTGCCATAGTGCGTTAGTTAGCGGTGCCGTTAGTTGCTTTGGTATTGCCAGCGCCGGGCGTTTCGGAGGCGGTGCCAGCCTGCGCCTGCCCTACCGGAGCGGTATTGGTGGCGTCTTTGGTTTCAGTCGAGTCGCTGGTAGCGGTGCTGGTCGGGCCTTTGGCCACCAGTTTGCTCAGAGCATCTGGGCCTTCGCCACGCTGGAGTACGCGCACATACATGGCGATTTTCCAACGCTCTTCGGGGTTCACCTGCGAGCCGTGCGGCATCATGCGGTTGCGGCCCCATTCGATGACGTGGTAGATGTGCCCCTCGTTCATCGTCTTGTAGGCGCCGGCCGAATAGTTCGGTACACCTTTGAATTTCAGACCTACCGGGCCCTGGCCGTCGCCCTGCTCACCGTGGCAGTGCGAGCAAATGCGCGTGTAGAGCACTTTGCCTTCTTCCAGGTTAGCCTTGGTGTAGGCATAGGGGTTGCGGAGGGTGCGCTCGGCAATGCCGACGCTGTCCTTCGGGATGTGGTCGAAGTAGTTGAGCTTGCCGCGGGGCACGGTGCCGTTGGCAGGCGTACGCTCGTTGATACCGAACGAGTTGACCGGGTTGAAGTGGGTCTGGCTCAGGGGGTCGTACGGGATGGACTCGTACATTTCCGGGGCGTATTCCACACCGGGGTCGTTTCCGTCGTGGGTGCAGGCCGTGGTGGCCAGGCCCAGGGACAGCAGCAGCGCCGAAACGCGCAGGCTCAGGGTCAGCGGATGCGTCATTACTAGTGGGTCATTTCTTTTTGGTTGACTTCCGAAGCGCCGTTTTCGCGGAGCAACTGGGTCAGCCGGGGAAACTGCGAGCTGGTTTCGTCCAGTTCGATGGCCATAACGAACTTGTCGTCGGTGGCGCGCACGTCCATCACCGGCACTTTGAAGCGCGGGTACAGGCCCGTAATGGTGAAGAACGTGATAGCCATGCCGTGGCAGGTGAAGAACACCGTCAATTCGAAAGCTACCGGCACGAAGGCGGGCAGGCCAATGTGGGGCTTACCGCCGATAATCATCGGCCAGTCGAAACCCAGCATGTAAATCTGCATCCATAGTGCAAAAGCCAGACCCGTCATGCCAAAGAAGAAGGCAGCGATGGGCAAGCGCGAACGCTCGATACCGAGAGCATCATCGATGCCGTGCACGGGGTAGGGCGAGAATACGTCGTAGATTTTCACGCCGGCGGCGCGCACATTTTCCACGGCGTGCAGCAGCACGTCTTCGTCGTCGAAGATGCCGAGGGCGAATTGCTTAGTCATGCTGGTTGTAAGTTACCGGAGCCGAAGCGGGGGCACCGTGAGTGGCAGGGTGATGGGCGTGAGCCGCTTTCTCGGGGTTGTAAGTCGGGCCGTTGTCCACGGTGTACTTCAGGATGGTCTTCACTTCAGCCATGTTAATCACGGGGAAGAACTTGGCGAAGAGCAGGAACAGCGTGAAGAACAGGCCGAGCGTGCCGAGGTACAGGCCGATGTCGATAATCGACGGCGAGAACATGGCCCAGCTCGACGGCAGGTAGTCGCGGTGCAGCGAGGTCACAATGATTACGAAGCGCTCGAACCACATACCGATGTTCACAATGATGGACAGGATGAAGGTGAGACCAATGCTGTAACGCACGCGGCGGAACCACACCAGCTGCGGCGTAATCACGTTGCAGGTCATCATCGAAGCGTATGACCACCAGTAAGGACCGGTAGCGCGGTTGATGAAGGCGTACTGCTCAAACTCAACCTGCGAGTACCAAGCGATGAAGAACTCCGTGATGTAAGCCACGCCCACAATCGAGCCGGTTACCATCATGATTTTGTTCATCAGCGCGATGTGCTCCAGCGTGATGTAGTCTTCGAGGCGGAACACCACGCGGGTGATGAGCATCAGGGTAAGCACCATGGCGAAACCCGAGAAGATAGCACCAGCCACGAAGTAGGGCGGGAAGATGGTGGTGTGCCAGCCCGGTACGACCGAGGTTGCAAAGTCCATTGATACAATGGTGTGCACCGAGAGTACCAACGGGGTCGAAACGCCGGCCAGAATCAGCGAAACCGTTTCGTAGCGCGACCAGGCTTTGGCCGAGCCTTTCCAGCCGAAGCTCAGCATGGAGTAGCTGAACTTGGCGATGGGGCCTTTGGCACGGTCACGGATGGTAGCAAAGTCTGGAATCAGACCGATATACCAGAATACCAGCGACACGGTGAAGTAGGTCGAGATGGCGAACACGTCCCACAACAGGGGCGAGTTGAAGTTGGCCCAGAGCGAACCCAGCGTGTTTTGCAGCGGGAACACGTAGAAAGCCAACCACGGACGGCCCATGTGCAGAACTGGGAACATGGCGGCACAGATTACGGCGAAGATGGTCATAGCCTCAGCCGCGCGGTTGATGGAGCTCCGCCATTTCTGACGGAACAGCAGCAGTACGGCCGAAATCAGCGTACCGGCGTGACCGATACCTACCCACCACACGAAGTTGGTGATGTCCCAGGCCCAGTTAACGGTTTTGTTCAGGCCCCATTCGCCGATACCGTACCATACGGTGCGGTAAACGGAGTAGAAGAATACCCCCAAGAAGAAGAGGGCCACGCTCAGGGCGGCCATCCAACGCAGGTTGGGTTTGGCTTCGACCTGGTAGCAGATGTCTTGCGTGACGTCGTGTAACGTCTTACCGCCGGTTACGAGCGGCTCGCGTATGGCTGATACGTGCTGCATATAGTTAAGCTTTTTCTTCTACTTCGGGGGCAAACATCATCGACTCGGAGTTCCGAATCTTCGTCAGGTAGGTCACGTTCGGCTGCACGTTGATGGAGTCGAGCGAGTGGAAAGCACGCTCACCGTCTTCACGGCGCAGCAACTGGCTGATGCGGCTCTTGGGGTCTTTCATGTCACCGAACACGATGGCTTCGGTGGGGCACGACTGGGCGCAGGCCGTCACAATCTCGCCATCCACGGGGCGGCGCTTCTGCTTCTTGGCCTCGAGCTTGCCGAGCTGGATACGCTGCACGCAGAACGAGCATTTCTCCATCACACCACGGGCGCGAACCGTTACGTCCGGGTTCAGCACCATGCGGCCGAGGTCGGTGAACATGTGGCCGTTCACTACTTCGAACTTCTCGTTCGAGTAGTACGAGAACCAGTTGAAGCGACGCACTTTGTACGGGCAGTTGTTGGCGCAGTAACGCGTGCCGATGCAACGATTATAGGTCATCTGGTTGAGACCTTCCGAGCTGTGCGTGGTAGCGAGTACCGGGCACACCGTTTCGCAGGGAGCGTGGTTGCACTGCTGGCACATCATCGGCTGGAAGATAACCTGCGGGTTTTCCGAGGGGTCTTCCATGGCAGCGTAAGTGCCAACCTTGCCTTTGGTTTCGAACGAATCCTTGTGCGTATCGGAGCTGTAGTAGCGGTCGATGCGCATCCAGTGCATCTCGCGGCGGTTAATTACCTGCTGCTTGCCTACTACGGCGGTATTGTTCTCAGTCTGGCAACCTACCACGCACGAGCCGCAGCCGATGCACGAGTTCAGGTCGATGGCCATGCCCCAGTGGTGGTTGTTGTACTGGTAGTCCTGCCACAGCGAAACCTTGTTCGGAGCCTCCAGGCCGTCGGGCGTGGAAATTTTCTCGTACTCGGTGACCTTCTTGGGGTCTTTCACATATTGCGCCAGCGTGCTTTCCTGTACCACCGGGCGGCGGTCCATCAGCGTCTGGTGCGTCTGGGTCTGGGCGATGGGCGAAGTGGCACCGGTTTTCTCCAGCGTCACGACGTTTTGGTACTGAATGCCGCTGTTAACCGTCATAGCCAGCGGAGCAGCGTTCTCCCCTACTTTGTCGCCGGCCTTACCGGCCAGCGTGCGGCCGTAGCCGAGGGCGATGCTCACCGTGCCATTGGTCTGGCCGGGCTGGATGAGCACGGGCAGCTCGATGCTGTAGCCGTTGGCGGTTACTTTCAGCACGTCGCCCTGCTCCCACTTCTGCTCGATGGCCATCTTACGCGGCACGGCCACGTAGTTGCCCCAAGTAGCTTTAGAAATGGCATCGGGCAACTCCTGCAGGAAGGGGTTGTTGGCTTCGGTACCAGCGGCGCTCAGGCCGCCTTTCTCATACAGGGCCAACTCCACGCCCGAAGCTTTAGCACCAGCGCCGAGCTGCGAAGCAGCGGCGGCAGCGCTCATACCAGTCATGGCCGGAGCGGCGGGCAGGGCCGAACCCATCATCACGCCATCGTGCACGGCCTTATCCCAAGCAGCATCGGTTGGGGTAATGCCCTTCCAGTTAGCGCGCAGGTATTTGTAGTAGCTGGTGTTGTTGCCTGCCCACTTCAACAGGCTTTCCTGGGCCTGACGGGTGGCGAACAGCGGCGTAATCACCGGCTGACCGATGCTCAGGAAGCCGCGCTTGGGCTCAAAGTCGTTCCACGATTCCAGCCAGTGGCTGTCGGGAGCGGCGTACTGGCAGAGGCTGCCGGTTTCATCGAGACGGTCGTTGAGCGAGATGGTGAGACCTACTTTGGCAATGCCTGACTTCACCTTGGCACCCAGCGGGTGGTTGTAAACCGGGTTGGCATTATAGAAAATCACCGCGCCGACGGCACCAGCGTTCATGTCGTTTACCAGCGCAGCCATGCGGGCGTCGTCGCCCTGACGCAGGTTGCTCGGGGCACCACCGGTGGTGGTGCCGCCGTTGCCCAGCGCTTGGTTGATGGCTGTTACCAGCGTCTGCACGGCCGGGTCGTTCGAGCCCGACACAATCAGGCCGGCGCTACCGGCGGCTTTCAGCTCAGCAGCAGCTTTGCCGATGGCCGTTTTCGTGTCGGCACCAGCGCCATTCACTACGTGGTTATAGATGGTCAGGGCAGCGGCACCCATTTCCGACGGTTTCACCGGAATGCGCACGTCGGCGTTGGAGCCGGAGAGCGACATTGCCGTTTCAATCTGGATGTGGCGCGACATGGTTTTCTTGTCGCGGCTCACCTTGCGGTTCACGATATACTGCTTGGCGTACTCCACCGGCGAAATCCAGGTACCGAGGAAGTCGGCACCGAGGCTCACGATGACGTTGGCTTTGCTGAAGTCGTAACCCGGTACTACGCCACCGTTCGCCTGCAGCAGGGCCGAAGCCGAGTGCGCGTCATACATCACGTGCGTGGTGTTGGGGTAGCGGCCCGTGAATTCGGCGATGGCCTTTTTCGTGCTGGGGCTGATAATCGTGTGCGACACGATGGCAATGCGGCCGGCACCGGCGAGCTTCTCGCGAATCTCACGGTCTACCTGCTTCATGTCAGCCTTCTGGCCTTTGATGGCGAAATGCTGCAGGCGGCCACCATCGTAGAGGCTTAGTACAGCAGCCTGGGCGCGAGCCGAGAGGCCACCTTTGGTGATAGGCGACTCGGGGTTGCCTTCGAGCTTAATCGGCCGACCATCGCGGGCTTTCACCAGCACGGCGTTGTAGTCGGCGCCCGTGAAGTAGGTGGAAGCGTAGAAGTTCGAAATAGCCGGGTCAACTTCTTCGGGCTTGTTCAGGTACGGAATCGCCTTTTTTACCGGCGTTTCGCACGAGGCCAGCACCGCAGCGCCAACACCAAAGCCCATCAGCTTGAGGAAATCGCGGCGGGGAGCCGAAGTAGCGTCGCTGCTCTCGTGGCTTTCCTTTACCGGCATGAACTCGGCAAAGGCCGACTGCATGAACTCCGGGGCGCTTTCCAGTTCCTCAATTCCTTTCCAGTACTTCATTTGGAGGGGTAATCAGTAATCAGTATTGGGTAGTCAGTAATTAGCGAGGGCAGGTGTGAATACTGACTACCCAGTACTCCCTACCGAAAATCAATGGCTTAGTAGTGGCACTTCGAGCACTCGGTACCGCCGTTCGACGATACGGTGAAGGGGGCACCGGCATTTTTGGTGTCGTGCAGCTTCACGAGGTTGTCGTAGTACTTGTTATCCTTGGTGTTGAGGGGCATCTCGCGGTGGCAGTTGATGCACCAGCCCATGGTGAGCGCCGAGTACTGGTACACCACTTCCATGTTCTGGATAGGGCCGTGGCAGGTCTGGCACTGGAGGCCGGCCACCTGCGTGTGCTGCGAGTGGTTGAAGTAGGCCAGGTCGGGCAGGTTGTGGATGCGCACCCACTGGATGGGCTGCTTGCGCTCGATGGCACGGTAGATTTTCTTGATTTCGGGCGACTCCGTCTTAATCTGCGAGTGGCAGTTCATACAGATGTTGGCCGAAGGAATGTTGGCCGACTTGCTCTTATATACCGAGGTGTGGCAATAGGCGCAGTTAATCTGGTGTTCGCCGGCGTGCAGCTTGTGCGAGAAAGCAATGGGCTGGGTGGGCTGGTAACCCTGGGTCAGGCCTACGGCCATCACGCTTTGCACACCTTCATAAAGTAAAACGAGGGCGAACACGACACCTACAATACCGCGCAACACGGGCGAGCGGTAAAACTTGCCCCAGTCGAAGCGCTGGTCGAGGATTTCAACGTCACGGCCATCGAGGTCCTTGCGGCCACGCAGCACGTCACGCATCAGGTTGCCAATGATGACCAGCGTTACCACCAGCACAATCAGCACCACTACCAGCACAATGAGGAGGATGTCAACGTATTTGCCTGAGCCAGCGTCAGCGCCGTCAGCAGCAGCGGCAGTGCCATCGGCTTTGGGAGCAGCACCAGCGGTGGCGCCGCCAACAGCCGCGGTCGCGCCCTCCTGCGAGGTAACGTAAGCAATGATGGAGGTGATTTCCTTGTCCGACAGCGCGAACGAGGGCATCTGCTGCTTGTTGAACTTATTGAAGAGAGCTACGGCGTAGTCGTCGCCGCTGGCTACTACTTTACTCGAGTTCTTCACCCACGGAATGAGCCACGAGATGGGGCGGCGCTTGGTGATGCCAGCGAGAGCCGGGCCTACTACCTGCTCATTCACGGCGTGGCACTGGGCGCAGTTGCCTTTAAAGAGGGCATCGCCGGCGGCGATGGCGGCAGCATCACCCCCACCAGCGGCGGGAGCGGCAGCAGTTGCGGGAGTAGCAGCAGCAGTGGCGCCGGGTGCTACGCCTTCCTTTTTCACTGTGGCGGCTTCCTGGGCGGCGGCCTGCTGGATGCCAGCAAACGTGAGCACCAGCGCCAGCATCAGTTGAGGTAACGAGCGGAGTCGAAGGCTCTTCATAGAAAAATAGAGGGTAAAGCGAAACGCTAGGGGCATTTCAAGGCCACAAATGTAGGTCAGGATTCGTAGGCGGCAAAAAATGGGGTGCAATTTCCGGGGGGTGTAGGCCGTTGCGCATGGTCGTTCGGCTGGCTTTCCTTCACTTCGTATTGCGGGTTGGCCCAACGGCAAACGTCCTGAGAGAATTGATTCTACCGCCGGTTACCCAATGATTCAGAAACTTTAAAATTGAAACTGACGACCCGAGCTTTTGTTGACAGCGGCGCAGGTTTTTGCCGACCTTTTTTCTTCGCGGCATCTTGCACCCTAGACCTTATATATAGGTAGCGTACTCGGGTTGGTTCTTGCTGCGCCGCGATGACAGCCCACCCCGATTCTGCTTGGCACGCTTATCTAAAAGACGGCTTTGGCAATGTGCCCGAAAGTCAGTACCTTTGCGCCCCAATCAAATTTTTTCATCCCACAATTCACCACCATCGTAATGGAAGTTAGAAATTACGAGACGGTCTTCATCGTGACTCCCGTTCTGAACGAGAGCCAGGTGCAAGAAACGGTCGAGAAGTTCACCCAGGTGCTTAAGGAAAATAGCGCCGCCATTGTATCCACCGAAGCCTGGGGCCTGCGCAAGCTGGCTTACCCGATTCAGAAGAAGAGCACCGGCTACTACTTCTGCGTATCGTATACGGGCGAGGGCAACATCGTTGACGTACTCGAGCTGGCGTTCCGCCGCGACGAGCGCGTTATCCGTTTCCTCACGACCGTGCTCGACAAGCACGCTGTGGAGTACAACAACCGTCGTCGCAACGGCGAAATGAACCAGCAGAAGGCTGCCAAAGAAACCGAAGCCGTAGCCCAATAATCCAGCATCGACATGGCATCTCCCGCATTCAACCGCAACAACGACCGGTCGGCTAACAAGCCCCAGGACAACCGCAAGAAATACTGCCGCTTCAAGAAGAACGGCATTAAGTACGTGGACTACAAAGACCCGAACTTCCTGCTGAAGTTTGTGAACGAGCAGGGCCGCGTGCTGCCCCGCCGCCTCACCGGCACCAGCCTGAAATTCCAGCGCAAAGTGACCCAGGCCATCGCCAAGGCCCGTCACCTCGCCCTGATGCCGTACGTAGCCGACGCCCTGAAATAAATTTTGAATATTGAGGGCTGAGTGTTGAATGTCGAGTGTGGATTTTCCACCTCAACCCTCAACACGCAACTCTCAAAATTTCTACACGACATGGAAATCATCCTCAAAGACGACGTTAAGGGCCTCGGGTACAAGAACGACATCGTAACCGTGAAATCGGGTTACGGCCGTAACTTCCTGCTGCCGCAGGGTCTGGCCATGCTGGCCGATAAGACGAACAAGAAAATCACGGCCGAGAACGTGCGCCAAGCCGCTCACAAAGCCGACAAAATCAAAGGTGACGCCCAAGCCATTGCCGACCAGGTTGGTGACATGGTGCTGGAAATCCCCGCCAAGGTGGGCGAGAGCGGCAAAATCTTCGGTCGCGTAACCACCCTGCAATTGGCCGAAGCGCTGAAAGCTAAAGGTGTGGACATCGACCGCAAGCGTTTGTCGTTCGACCAGGAGCCGACCTCGGCTGGCGACTACACTGCTACGGCCAACCTGCACAAGGAAGTGAAGCACACGGTGAATTTCCGCGTGGTAGCCGAGTAGTTTCGGTTTCACTGGCTCAATTGAAAAAGCCCCGCCAGCATGGCGGGGCTTTTTTTATTCCGGTTTTCGGGCGCGTGCCCGGTTACGGGCTATTTTTGCTTTAATGTTTAGAACTGAATTGACAATTGCCCCGGCCGCCGGGCAGCTGCCGCGCACGGCGCGGGTGCTCACGATGGGCTCGTGCTTCGCCGACAGCATCGGTACCCGGTTGGAGGCCCATAAGGTAGAAACGCGGGTGAATCCGTTTGGCACCGTGTTTCAGCCGTTGGCGCTGGCCCGGCTGCTGCGCGCCGCCGCGGGCGAGGAAGTGGACTGGCAGCGCCATTTGGTACAGGCCCGCGGCCGCTGGCAGAGCTACGACCTGCACGGCAGCGTGGGGGCCGACTCCCCGGTAGAATTGCTGCAATACATTCAGGAAGTGGTGCGGCAGACCGGCGAGTTCCTGCGCAACACCGACCTAGTGGTGCTGACGCTGGGCACCGCCTGGGCCTACCGCCTGCGCGAAACCGGTGAATTGGTGAGCAACTGCCACAAGCAGCCCGCCGACTTATTTGTGCGCGAGCTGCTGACGCCGGATGAAATCATCAACGCACTGGCCGAGACGCATGCCTACGTGCGCCGCCTCAACCCCGACCTGCGCTTTGTACTGACGGTGAGTCCCGTACGCCATCTGAAAGACACACTGCCGCTGAATTCGGTGAGCAAGTCGGTGCTGCGCGTGGCTACGCACATTGTGAGCGACCTGCTACCGGGCGTAGCCTACTTCCCGGCGTTTGAGCTACTGACGGACGATTTGCGCGATTACCGCTTTTACGCGGCCGATATGCTGCACCCGTCGGAAATGGCCGAGGACTACATCTGGGATAAGTTTGCCCGCACGTATTTCGATGCCGACTTTGGCCGGTTCCGCAAGGAATGGGCGGCGGTGCGGCAGTCGCTGGGCCACCGGCCGCTGCACGAAGGCGCACCCGAGCATCGGCAATTCCTGGAAAGCACCCGCGAGAAGCTGGAGCAGCTGAGCCTGCGGAAAGTGGACGTGGAAGAGGAACTGAGCACGGTGCGCGCCCGCTTGGCGGCGTTGCCGCTGCCTAAGCTGCCGGAGCCGGTGGTTGAGGAAGATGATGACGAGGAGCGCATCGATATTGGCGAGGGCGCAACAGCTGCTTCCTCGCCCGCGCAGACTCAAAACACTGAAATTGAATCTGGTAACCAATCGGCACGCACCGATGGCCGGCCGCCGCGCTTGTCGCCGGAGGAGTTTCGGGCGCAGCGGGCGGCGCGGCC
>NZ_BAAGZM010000016.1:0-21505 GCF_054778495.1 Hymenobacter agri | reverse complement strand
CTCACGGCCGTGCTGCGCGTGGAAGCCGACCAGGTGAACTACGGGGCCCTGCGCGGCGGCCAGTTCCGGCTGGTGTCGCACCTGCGCAACGGCGAGGCGCGGCTCGACAACTGCTCGCTCGATGCCTTTCAGGGGCATCTGGGGCTGAGCGGCTACATGCGCAGCCCGGCCAACCGCGCCCACCACCCCACGCAATTGCAGGTGCGCATGCAGGATATTCAGCTGCCCGCCCTGTTCAGCGTGTTGCAGGACATGGGCCTGGGCGTGCTGGGTTCCGACAACGTGCGGGGCACCCTGCGCGGCGTGGCCGACCTGCGCACCGACCTGGGCCGCAGCTTCCTGCCCAGCCTGCCCAACACCGCCGGCTACCTCAAAACCGACATCCGCGACCTGGAGCTGATAAACGTGGAAGCCTTGGTGCAGGCCCTGAAAATCCTTAAGAGCGAGCGCACCAGCCACCTGTATTTCGAGCCTGTGCAGGGCGAATTCGTGCTGGCCGAGGGCCAATTGCTCATCCCCGGCCTGCGCCTGAACAGCAACCTGAGCAACCTCGACGTGAGCGGACACTACGGCCTGAGCGGAGCCACCAACCTCTACATCGGCCTGCAACCTTTCAAGGCTCTGTTCGGCAACAACGACAAGCGCATCGAGCGCATCCAGAACGGCGAGCCCATGACCAAGGCTGACGCCAAAGGCAAAGACAAGCTTAGCTACGTGAGTTTGCGGCGCACCGCGCCCGGCGAGAAATTCCAGGTGCGCCTGTTTCAGCGCGACGAGAAGCGCGAGGCCCAGGCCCGCCTGCTGGAGCAGTACCGCACCTACCTCCGCACCCAGCGGCTGGATACCACGGTGCGGATGGTGAAGTGAGGGAGAAGGGAGAAAAGAACGTCATGCAGAGCGCAGCGAAGCATCTTGCCCGCGATAGTAAATCCCTGCGACAGGAGTAGTATTGCGGGCAAGATGTTGCGCTGCGCTCTGCATGACGTTCTTCTGCATGACGTTCTTTTGTCGGCGGCGGCTTCCGCAGCCTTCGCTTCGGTTTCGCGTCTCTCCTCCCCTATTCTTCGCCAAAGCCACCCTATGTCCCGCTCTCTCGCTCTCATTACCGCGCTCGCGTTCGCGCTGCCAGCCACTGCACTGGCCCAGCGCGGCCAGGATACCGTTGCGATTCGCCAGAACTATATCAAGCTCGACCGCCGCATTCGCATGCGCGACGGCGTGCAGTTGTACACCGTCATCTACGTGCCGCGCGATGCGGCGGCGGGCACGCCCTACCCCATTCTGATGACGCGCACGCCGTACTCGGCCGCGCCGTACGGCGAAAACCACTACCGCGGCCGTGGCCCCGGGCCCAGCCAGGAGCTGTCGGCCGAGAAGTACATTTTCGTGTATCAGGATGTGCGCGGGCGCTACCTGAGCGAGGGCCAGTTTGAGGAGATGACACCGGCCCTGCCCGCTGGCAAAGCACAGCCCACGGCACACGACGAAAGCACCGACACCTACGACACCATTGAATGGCTGCTGAAGAACGTGCCCGGCAACAACGGCCGCGTGGGCATGATGGGCATCAGCTACCCCGGCTTCTACGCCTCGGCGGCGCTGCCCAATGCCCACCCGGCCCTGAAAGCCGTGTCGCCGCAAGCGCCCGTGACGGATGAGTTTATCGGCGACGACGCCCGGCACAAGGGCGCGTTTTTCCTGCTCGACAACTTTGAGTTCACCAACTATTTCGACTCGCCCCGCTCCCAGCCGACGACGAAGTACGAGCCGCTGTTCAAGTTCGAAACCAAGGATGCCTACACCTTTTTCCTGGAGCTCGGCCCCGTTAAGAATGCCAATAAGCCCCAGTATTTCAACAACCGGGCGCGCATCTGGAACGAGTACATGCAGCACGAAACCTACGACGCCTACTGGCAGGCGCGCAACATCCGCACCGCCCTCACGGGCGTGAAGCCGGCCGTGTTGGTGGTAGGCGGCTGGTTCGACGCCGAAGACCTGTACGGCGCGCTGAATACCTACAAGGCCATCGAAAAGCAGAACCCCGGGGCCACCAATCGCCTCGTGATGGGCCCCTGGACGCACGGCGCTTGGGCCCGCCCCGACTGGAGCAAGTTCGGCCCCCTCAACTTCGGCTCCAACACCGCCGAATACTACCGCGCAAACCTGGAAACGCCGTTTTTCAACTTCTACCTGAAAGACAAAGGCAGCTTCAACCCCGCCGAGGCCACCGTCTTCAACACCGGCACCAACGAGTGGAAAACCTACCCGGCTTGGCCGCCGAAAGCCGCCGAGCAAGCCATCTACCTGCAGCCCAATAAGGGCTTGGCCGCCAAAGCCCCGGCCGCCGCAGGCAAGCCCACCGAATACGTCAGCGACCCAGCCAACCCCGTGCCGTACACCGACGGCATCCACGGCGAGCGCAACAACCAGTACGTGATGGAAGACCAGCGCTTCGCCAGCAAGCGGGCCGACGTGCTCACCTTCCGCGGCGAGCCGCTGGCGCAGGCCGCGCTCAAAGTCAGGTTGATGCCCTTGAGCGGGAAGATGGTGGCCAGGTTCATGGTCACCGTCGAGTTCATGGTCTGGAAGATGGAGCCCGAGCCCAGCAGGGTCGTGTCCTTCTTGGCCCGGATAATGTCAGTGGCTTCGATGACCGGCTGGGCCGAGCTGTCGTTGCCGAAGATGATACCAACCTCATTATCTACGAAATAGCCCGCGTCGAGGCCGGCCGTGCGCATGGCTTCGGCGGTGGCCATGTAGGCGTATTCGCCCTGCTCGGGCAGGTTGATGCGGGCGCGGCGGTCGAGCTTGCCCTTGAGCTCGGGCCGCGGCACGGTGCCGGTGAGGCCTGAGCGGTAGCCGAAGTCCTTGCGCTCCTGGTCGACCACAATGCCCGACCGGCCGGCGTACAGCGCATCGCGCACATCCTCAAGGTTCTGCCCCAGGCAGGAGTAAATGCCCAGGCCAGTCACGACCACTCTGCTCATGGTTGTTGGCGGAAAGTTGAGATTAAAGCGAGGTTAAAGATACTGGCCCGGCCGCGATTTCCCGTGCGTTTGCCCGGTTCGGCTTCCCCGGTTTCATCAAGAATTCACCCGGCCGGCTTACCCGCTTTAGGAATAGAGTCCGCCGTTGATGGACAGCACTTCGCCAGTGATGTAGGAGCTGGCCGGCGAGGCGAAGAAGCCCACGGCCTCGGCTACTTCCTCGGGCTGACCGAAGCGCCGCATCGGTATCATGTTGATTAACTCGTTCTCTTTCAGGTCGCTGGTCATGTCGGTTCGGATGAAGCCGGGGGCCACGGCGTTTACCGTGATGTTGCGCCGGGCTACTTCCTGCGCCAGCGCCTTCGTGGCGCCAATCAGGCCGGCTTTGGCGGCCGAGTAGTTGGTCTGGCCCGGCAAGCCTTTCTGGCCCGACAGCGACACGACATTGATAATCCGGCCGAATTTGGCCGCGAGCATCCCGTTGATAATGTGGCGCGTCACATGGTAAAATGAGTCTAGGCTGGTCGAAATCACGCCGCGCCACTGCTCATCGGTCATCCAGATGAACAGGCCGTCGTCCCGGATGCCGGCGTTGTTCACCAGCACTTCAATTTTGGCATCTTTGTGATTTTCTACCCAGCCGCCCAGCACTTCGTCCACGTGGTCTTTGCTGGCCACGTCGAAGGGTAGTAGCTCGCAGCTTACACCGGTGGCTTCCACGGCTATTTTCGTGGTTTCTGCTTCGGCGTGGTTGGCCTTGTAGTTGAGCAGGATGTGGTAGCCCATGCCGGCCAGCTTCACGGCCACGGCCCGGCCAATGCCGCGCGAGCCTCCGGTTATCAAAGCGTATTTCACGTTACGTAAGCGTTTTGCAGAAAAAATTAAACCAGGCCGAGGTCTTCGGACTGGATGAGGGCCACCACCTGGCGCAGGCGCCGGAAGTGGGGTTCGTCGGCCCCCACGGCGGGAAACACGGCGCGCACCTGTCGGTAAGCCGCCTGGCAGCGGGGCGATAGCCGCCCGGCCACGCCGAGGTGGTCGACGGCCTGCATCACCGCCACGGCGTGGATGGCCAGCACCTCAGCCGCGTTCCCAATCACCTTGCGGGCGATGACAGCGGCATTGGTGCCCATGCTTACAATGTCCTGGTTGTCGTTATTGTTTGGAATGCTGTGCACATACACCGGCGTGCACAGCGCCTGGCACTCGGCTACTGTGGAAGTGGCCGTGAACTGCAGCCCCTGCAAGCCGAAATTCAGCCCCAGCCGGCCAGGGTTGATGAACGGCGGCAGCTTCTGGTTCAGCTTGTCGTTCAGCAGGTAATTGAGCTGCCGCTCGCTAAGCATGGCCAGCTTGGTAATGGCAATTTTGAGCTTGTCCATCTCAAACGCCACATAGTCGCCGTGGAAATTACCGCCGTGGAACACGTTTTCGTTTTCGTGGTCGATAACCGGATTGTCGTTCACCGACGCCACTTCGGCCAGCACCACCTGCTCGGCCTGCCAAAAGGCATCGAGCACCGGGCCCAGCACCTGCGGCACGCAGCGCAGCGAGTAATACTCCTGCACCTTGTCGGTAAGCACGTCGGTGGCGTGGTTTTCTGCCCGGTACAGCACCTCGTGGCGTTGTCGCACCAGGTCCGAACCCTCGTTCAGCTGGCGCAGGGCGGCGGCCACGGCGGCCTGGCCGGGGTGCAGCTTCACCGCGTTCAGCTCCGCCGATACGGCGTCGTCGTAAGCCTCCACCAACTGATTGATGGTGCCCGACAGCACCAGGCACCAATTAATGACGCGGCGCGCCGCCAGCAAATTCACCACGCCCACACCGGTCATGGCCGAGGTGCCGTTCAGCAGCGCCAGTCCCTCGCGGAAGTGAATGGTGAGGGGCGTAAGGCCGGCCTCGCGTAAGGCCTCGTCGGCCGGGCGCACCTGGCCGCGGTCCAGTATTTCACCTTCGCCGATGAGTGCCAGCGCCAGGTGGGCCAGCTGCACGAGGTCGCCGCTGGCGCCCACGCCGCCGTGCTCGTAGATGCAGGGCAGGAGGTCGCGGTTAATTAACTCGACCAGCAGGTGCACCAGTTCGGGGTGCACGCCCGAGTAGCCGCGCAGCAGGCTGCACAGGCGGGCCAGCATCAGGGCCTTGGTTTCGAGCGGCGGGAGCAGGTTGCCCAGGCCCGTGCAATGGCTGCGAATAAGGTTGAGCTGGAGCGCGTGCAGGTCGGCATCGCCAATCTTGTACTGCGCCATCGGCCCGAAGCCGGTGTTAATTCCGTAAATCAGCTTGCCCTGGGCAAATTGCCGCAGGAAGTCGTAGCTGGCGGCCACCCGCTCCACCGCAGCCAGCGCCAGCTCAATCGGCTGCCCCTCGTGCAGCACGGCCCGGAAATCATCGAGTGTAAGCGGTGCCGCGCCCACTAGCACCGGCGGTAATTCCGGCTGAGTCGGGTCAGCGCCATCAGCAGAAGATAGTTGCGGCATAATGGAAAGGTGTAGGCAGCGTAAAGACTATGGGATAAAACAGATAGCGAAAGTCGAAACGGAGCAAATGAAGCCCGGCAAACAGGATTCATTTGATAAGCTGATGCCGCGACAGCCTACAAAAGTACCGGTTTTTGGCCAAGCCCGAAAGCAAAAAGCCCGTCCCGAAACGCGCTGTTTCGGGACGGGCTAACCACCTGCGCAACGGCAAAAGCTACTTCAGCAGCTCGTGCAGCACGGTTTGCATGGAGATGGTGCGGTTGCCGGCTTCCCGAATGATAAGCGAGCCGGGCGCGTCGAGCACGGCGTCAGATACTTCCACGTTGCGGCGAACGGGCAGGCAGTGCAGGAACTTGGCGCTGTCGGTCAGGGCCATGTGCTCGGGGGTGAGCATCCAGGCGGGGTCGTTGGCCAGCACCTGGCCGTAGTCGCGGTAGCTGCTCCAGTTTTTGGCCTGCACGTAGTCGGCGCCTTCGAGGGCCTTCTTCTGGTCATACTCGATGCGGGCGCCTTTGGTGAATTTGGGGTCCAGCTCGTAGCCTTCGGGGTGGGTGATGACGAAGTCGACCCAGTCGATTTCCGAAAACCAGTCGCAGAACGAATTGGGCACGCACTGGGGCAGGGCGCGCACGTGCGGGGCCCAGGTGAGCACCACTTTCACGCGCTCCTTCTGCTTGGTTTCGGCCACGGTGATGAGGTCGGCAAACGACTGTAGCGGATGCAGCGTGGCGCTTTCCAGGCTGATAACGGGCACGGTGGCGTACTGCAGAATCTTATTGAACACGACTTCACCGTAGTCTTCGGCCTTGTCCTTGAGGGTGGGGAAGGTGCGCACGCCCAGCACGTCGCAGTACTGGCTCATCACCGCAATGGCGTCCTTGATGTGCTCCTGGGTGCCGCCGTTCATCACCGCGCCGTCGGCCATTTCCAGGGTCCAGGAGTCGGCCCCGGCGTTGAGCACCCACGCTTGTGCGCCCAAATTGTAAGCTGCCTTTACGGAGCTGAGGCGGGTGCGCAGGCTGGGGTTGAAGAAGATGAGGCCGACGGTTTTGTTGCGCCCGATGTGCTGGTAGCCGTAGGGGTTGGCTTTAATTTCCAGCGCTTGCTTGAGGAGGGCGTGGTAGTCGCCGGCATCGGCGAAGGATGTGAATTTTTTCATAAATTGTGCAATGATTTATAAACAGGGCATTAGGCGCGAGTAAAGAGAGATACTATCCTACTTATTTCCGACGCTTGAATACTCTCCGTTAAATAGGCGAGCTACGCTGTCGATAACGCACCGGTCATTCTCTTTTTTCGTGTAAAGTATAAAGCTGGATTTTTCATCTCCGGGTAATGCTACCGGCAATTCATAAATGCCGTCGCGGGTTTTTGCATTCGATGCCCGATAGGCGCGTAGCTTATCAATATCCGACGTTGCGTAAAGCTCCATCATCCAGAATACTTCATCCGCCTCGAATCCTTCTGGCTCCCCATCTTCCATTTTGGCGGCATCCAGTGCTTTGCCACGTTTTAGAAGAGATGCACGCTTTTCCTGCAAATAACTTTTTGAAAAGTAACCAGACTTCCCAAGCATTGCCAAATAGCTGCTGACGCTATGCCAATCCATCTGGTAATACTTCGTTGAGCTTCTCTGCTCTGGCGTTATGCGTGCTGCTAAAGCTGAATCGGTTTCTGGAGTGATGGGTATTTTGAATTGCACACTTGACCCTTCAGGGTGTGGCTTCTCATAATCTACAAGGTTCAGATACCAGCGCAGAAATCCTTTCATGCGTTCTCCACAAGCATCCAGATGTGTTGTAGCCGGTGTAGCAGCAACTACAGAATCTTTAGTAACTGCTTGTTCTCCTGCGTTAGCCACTGTTTGCTGCGAGGACTTGTCCGAATCGCAGGCAATCAAGCTAATGCCGAATAGAGCCGCCATAAATGAATTGGCAAACCGCGTTGAATTAAGCATCGAATTCTAATTACAGCGAAATAAAAGAACGTCATGCTAAACGGCATCGAAGCGGTAGAGATGCTTCGACTGCGCTCAGCATGACGTTCTTCTCCGTTTGCTCGGGCTACTTACATCGCCTTATACTCGTTCCAGCTCTTAATCTTCAAGTCCTTCATCTCCAGCTTGCAGAAGGCCTGAATAAACGCCTTCGCCAGGCGCGCATTCGTGAGCAACGGCACGCCAAAATCAATGGCGGTGCGGCGGATTTTGTAGTCGTTATCCAGCTCGCCTTTCGACAGGTTTTTCGGGATGTTGATGACCAGGTCGATTTTCTTGTCTTTCAGATACGTCAGCACGTTAGGCTCCTGCATTTCATCGGGCCAGTAGAGCAGGCTGCTGGGGATGCCGTTTTCGGCGAAGAAGCGGTGCGTGCCCTGCGTGGCGTAAATCTGGTAACCCTTCTTCACGAGCAACTCGGTGGCCGAGAGCAGGGCGACTTTGGACGTGAGGGGGCCGCCGGAAATCAGCACCGTTTTCTGCGGGATTTTGTAGCCCACGCTCAGCATCGATTTCAGCAGGGCTTCCTCGGCGGTGTCGCCCAGGCAACCCACTTCGCCGGTGCTCACCATATCCACGCGCAGCACCGGGTCGGCGCCGGGCAGGCGGGTGAAGGAGAACTGCGGGGCCTTCACGCCCACGAAGGGCAGGTCATACACCCGCTCGCTGTCGTCGCGCTCCACTTTTTTGCCCAGCAGTACCTGCGTGGCCTTATGAATCAAGTTGTTGCCCGAAACCTTCGATACGAACGGGTAGCTGCGCGAGGCGCGAATGTTGCACTCAATCACCCGGATTTCGCCGTTCTTGTCCAAGAACTGAATGTTCATCGGGCCGCTGATTTCGTAGCGGCGGGCAATTTTCTCGGCGATGACTTTCAGCTTGCGGATGGTGCGCACGTACACCTTCTGGGGCGGGTAGTACATGGTGGCGTCGCCGGAGTGTACGCCGGCAAACTCCACGTGCTCGGAAATGGCGTAGCTCACGATTTCGCCCTTGTCGGCCACCGCGTCCAGCTCGATTTCCTTGGCGTCCTGAATGAACTCGGACACCACCACCGGGTATTCGGCGCTCACTTCCACGGCCGTTTGCAGGAAGGCGTCTAGCTCGTGGGGGTTCGACACCACGTTCATGGCCGCGCCCGACAGCACGTAGCTCGGCCGGATGAGCACTGGGAAGCCCACTTCCTGCACGAATTCGTGCATGGCTTCGAGCGAGGTCAGCTCCTTCCAGCGGGGCTGCGCAATGCCCAGCTCGTCCATGATGCTGGAGAACTTGTGGCGGTTTTCGGCCTCGTCGATGCGGGCCGGCGCAGTGCCCAGGATGGGCGCCTTGGCCTCAGCCAGGCGGGTGGCGAGGTTGTTGGGAATCTGCCCGCCGGTGGAGAGGATGACGCCCTCCGGCTGCTCAAACTCCAGAATGTCCATTACCCGCTCGAAGCTCAGCTCCTCGAAATACAGCCGGTCCGACACATCGTAGTCGGTCGAAACGGTTTCGGGGTTGTAGTTGATAATGATGGTTTTGTAGCCTTCGGCGGAAGCGGTTTGTACGGCGTTCACGCCGCACCAGTCAAACTCCACCGACGAGCCGATGCGGTACACGCCCGAGCCCAGCACTAGGATGGACTTGTCGGTTTCTGGCGCCAGGTCGTTTTCGGTGCCGTGGTAGGTGCTGTAGAGGTAGTTGGTTTTGGCCGGAAACTCGGCCGCCAGCGTGTCAATCTGCTTGATGACCGGCAGCACGCCCAAGGCCTTGCGGCGGGCGCGCACCAGCAGTTCGTCGGCCTTCACGTCGCCCTCGCCCAGCAGTTGCACGGCAATCTGCTGGTCCGAGAAACCGGCCTTTTTCACTTCGCGCAGCAGGCTGGTTTCCAGTCCGTCCACGCCCGCGCTGCGTCCGGCAGCCAGCTCCTTGCCCAGCCGGAAAATGGTGGACAGGCGCTGCAAAAACCAGTGGTCGATTTTGGTGAGCTCGTGCACCTGCGCCAGCGAGTAGCCGGCCTCAAACGCCAGGTTAATGGCGAAGATGCGCTCTTCGTTTGGCTCACTCAGTAGCTTGTCAATTGTTGCATTATCAACGGTTTCGGGCTTGTTGGCCACGAAGCCGCGCTTGCCGGTATCCAGCATCCGCAGGCCCTTCTGGATGGCTTCCTCGAAGCTTTTACCGATGGCCATTACCTCGCCCACGCTCTTCATGGCCGAGCCAATCTGCCGGTTCACGCCCTCAAATTTGCCCAGGTCCCAGCGCGGCAGCTTCACCACCACGTAGTCGAGCGCCGGCTCGAAAAAGGCTGAAGTCGTCTGCGTCACGCTGTTTTTCAGCTCCGACAACGAATAGCCCAAACTCAGTTTGGCCGCCACAAACGCCAGCGGGTAGCCTGTGGCCTTCGAGGCCAGCGCCGAGGAGCGCGACAGGCGCGCGTTCACCTCAATCACGCGGTAGTCTTCCGACACGGGGTCGAGTGCGTACTGAATGTTGCACTCGCCCACGATGCCCAGGTGGCGAATGGTCTTGATGCCGATGCTGCGCAGCTTGTGGTACTCGCGGTTGCTCAGCGTCTGCGACGGGGCCACCACGATGCTCTCGCCGGTGTGGATGCCGATGGGGTCGAAGTTCTCCATGTTGCAGACCGTGATGCAGTTATCGTACTGGTCGCGCACCACTTCGTACTCCACTTCCTTCCAGCCCTTCAAGGATTCTTCCACCAGAATTTGGTCGGAGGTAGTGAAGGATTTCTGGGCCAGGGCCCGCAGTTCGTCCATGTTGTTGGCGAAGCCGCTGCCCAGGCCGCCCAGCGCAAACGCCGCCCGCACGATGATGGGGAAGCCAATTTTCTCGCCCGCCGCCAGGGCGTCTTCCATCGTCGTCACGGCCACGCTGCGGGCCGTGAGCACGCCAATCTGGTCGAGCTTGTCCTTGAAAATGTCCCGGTCCTCGGTGTCGATGATGCTCTGCACGGGCGTGCCCAGCACTTTCACGTTGTACTTCTCGAACACGCCGGCGCGGTACAGGGCCACGGCGCAGTTCAGCGCCGTTTGGCCGCCAAAGGCCACCAGAATGCCATCGGGCTGCTCTTTCTTGATGACTTCCTCCACGAAGTAGGGCGTCACGGGCAGGAAATACACGTCGTCGGCAATGTTGTCCGACGTTTGCACGGTGGCGATGTTGGGGTTGATGAGGATGGTGCGGATGCCTTCCTCCTTCAGCGCCTTGAGGGCCTGCGAGCCGGAGTAATCAAATTCGCCGGCCTCGCCAATTTTCAGCGCGCCGGAACCAAGAATGAGAACTTTGTTGGGTTTGTTCATGTGCGTAACCTCACCCCCCGGCCCCCTCTCCTTCGGGAGAGGGGGAGCCGGACGATTTATGAGTTGATATTTTGAGCAATGAGCTTGAAAAGCGTAGAGAGTTCTGAGCAGCAGATTAATCTTTTTTAATCACCCGTACTTCAACCGGGTTGCGTTTCTGAAACTCGTAATAATGAGTTGCTTGAGCTTTTACATCAGCTTCTGAAACACTGGGCTTCCAAGATTTATCAAGTTTATACCCGTCTTCCGAAATTTCGGGCTGGCTAAATGTGATGGGTGCTTTCTCATCATCTGGAATGAAATGGAAAGCTTGGTCTAATCGAATTAATGAATCCATATCGGTTAGACCAGATTGGCGCATTTCTTCTGCTGTTAATTCTTCACCGCAGTTGTCGCAAGCCTTTTCATTGGCTTTATAAGCCACGTAGCCGCAAACCGGGCAAGTCGAATAATTACTGTTCTTATTCGATACAATAGCAGGAGCAGTTGGTAGCAAAATCGTCGGCAGTGCCGTTACAACTGCTATGGCTATCAAGACTAATACACGAATGGCAATAGGCCGATTAACCGTGAAATAATAGCCAGCAAAACCGAGCAACCCACCCACACCACCGGCCAAACAGCTGTAAAGCACTTTCATGCCTTTATCAGCTGTGTAAGCATTGCCAAATTGCATCATGCAAATCAAAGGCACGAGCAGAAAAATAGGCAGCCAGTATTTGCTCTCGCTAACCGATGATTGGGTGGGTTCCATGGTGGATTAACCTTTTTTATACTCCGCCACCGCCTTCAAAAAGTCATCGAACAGATACTCCGTATCCTCCGGCCCACCGGCGGCTTCGGGGTGGAACTGGGTGGAGAAGAACGGCTTGGTTTTGTGCTTGATGCCTTCGCAGGTGCCGTCGTTCAGGTTCTCGAACAGCATTTCCCACTCGGCGGGCAGCGTGGCGGTGTCCACCGCGAAGCCGTGGTTTTGGCTGGTGATGAAGCTGCGCTTGGTGCCGGTGAGCAGCACGGGCTGGTTGTGGCTGCGGTGGCCGTATTTCAGCTTGAAGGTGTCGGCGCCGGCGGCCAGGCTCATGAGCTGGTTGCCGAGGCAGATGCCGAAAATGGGCTTGTCCTGCTGCAGGGCCGTTTGCAGGTGCCCGATGGTGGCCTCGCACATCTTGGGGTCGCCGGGGCCGTTGCTTAGGAACAGGCCGTCGTAGTCGAGCTGGGTGAAATCGTAGTCCCAGGGCACGCGAATCAGCTCCACGTCGCGCTCCAGGAAGCAGCGGATGATGTTGGTTTTGGTGCCGCAGTCCACCAGCACGATTTTGTGCTGGCCGTGGCCGTAGCGCCGCACTTCGGGCTGGCTCACCTGGGCCACCAGGTTGTCCTGGTTGGGGTCGTGCATCTCGATATCTTCTTCGGCCACGATTTTGCCCAGCATGGCGCCTTTCTCACGCAGTTTCTTGGTGAGCATGCGGGTGTCGACGCCGAAAATGCCGGGGATGTTGTACTCTGCCAGCCAGTCGCCGAGGCTTTTGGCAGCGTTCCAGTGGCTGTGCTCCTCGGAGTAATAATTCACTACGAGGCCGGCAATATGAATCTTATCCGACTCGAAAATCTTTGAAATCGACTCGTATAATTCCTCGCCGGGCACGCCGTAGTTGCCCACCATGGGGTAGGTGAGCACCAGAATCTGGCCGGCGAATGACGGGTCGGTGAGGTTTTCGGGGTAGCCGGTCATGGCCGTGCTGAACACCACTTCGCCGGCTATAGAAGTGTAGGCGCCGAACGATTGGCCTTCGATGGTCGTGCCGTCTTCGAGGACAAGTTTTACGGTTTGGGACATGTATAGGGAGGGAATGTAGAGACGCGCTACTTTGCGTCTCAGTCGTTGCTAACGTTATCGAAGTTGGGAGTGAGGCGGGCCGTTCAACGACGCGACGCGAAGTGTCGCGTCCCTACATCGTTTTCGTAGTTCGTGCCGCGGCTTTTGCAACTGCCCCGATACAATTTCGGCTGGAACAGGACCATAAATCAGGGGTCTGTTCCAGCCGAAGCGGGTTGTAAGCCAAACGGGAGCGAAAGCGTGTAAATCAATCGGCTCCACGTAATGCCGGTCCCAGATGTCAGGCATCGGGAAATCGGGCGGGCACAACTGCTGGAAAGAAAAAGGGAGGGCTGCTCTTTCGCGGAAAGAGCCAGCCGGGGGCTGCGCAACAGACGCCAATGGCAGCATGCAGCTAATCAGAAGGGGAGCTTGGCTCGTAAACTTCGTCGGGCTACTCATTGGGGCTGCAAGTTAGTTCTCTGGCCGCTCACTTCCGCACCTCGGCCGGAATAAGTGTGTAGAGCGCCTGCAAAAACCGGTCGATTTCGGCCTTCGTGATGTTGAGCGGTGGCAGCAGGCGGAGCACCGTGGGGTCGGAGGCGTTGCCCACGAAAATGTGGTGTTCGGCCAGCAGCTGGTCGCGCACTTCCTTGATGGGAAAGTCGTATTTGATGCCTACCATCAGGCCGCGGCCGCGGATTTCTTCGGCGCCGGCGTGGGCCAGCAGCTCGCGGCGCAGGTAGTCGCCCATTTCGGCGGCGTGGGCCAGCAGGTTTTCCTGCTCGATGACTTCGAGCACGGCCAGGGCGGCGGCGCAGGCCAGGTGGTTGCCGCCGAAGGTGGTACCCAGCAGGCCGTAGGAGGCTTTCAGGTGGGGCGCAATCAGGATGCCGCCGATGGGGAAGCCGTTGCCCATGCCCTTGGCCACGGAAATGATATCGGGCCGGATGCCGGCGTGCTGGTGGGCGAAAAACTTGCCGCTGCGGCCATAGCCGCTCTGCACCTCGTCGGCGATGAGCAGCACGTTGTGCGCGCCGCACAGCAGCGACAGCCCCTGCAGAAACTCATCGGATGGCATGATGATGCCGCCCACGCCCTGAATGGGCTCGATAATCACCGCGCACACATCGCCGCCGTGCAGGATTTCGGCTACTGCCTGCAAGTCGTACTCGACGAAGCTGATGGCGTGGCCGGCGTTGAAGGGGGCCACGATTTTGGGGTTGTCGGTGGCGGCCACCGCGCCCGAGGTGCGGCCGTGAAACGCGCCTTTAAAGGCCACCACGCGGGTTTTGCCGGTATGGAAGGAGGCGAGCTTCAAGGCATTCTCGTTGGCTTCGGCCCCCGAGTTGCACAGAAACAGCGCGTAGTCGTCGTAGCCTGACACCTGGCCCAGCTTGTGCGCCAGCTGCGTCTGAATCGGAATCTGCACCGAGTTGGAGTAGAAGCCGATGTTCTGCAGCTGCTCGGTGAGGCGCTGCACGTAGTGCGGGTGGCTGTGGCCGATGGAAATAACGGCGTGGCCGCCGTAGAAATCCAGGTATTCCTGGCCCTGGTCGTCCCACAGCTTGGCGCCGAGCGCCCGTACGGGCGTGATGTTGACGAGGGGATAAACATTGAAAAGCTCCATGTTTTTTGGTGATGTCAGAGCGTAGTTAAAATAGGAACGTCATGCTGAGCGAAGCGTAGCAGATTCGAAGCATCTCTACTGCTTAGTTGGAGTTAGGCTCAATACGGTTACTTGTTCGGCTACTATGGTATGCGAGCCGGCAGAAGAGGAAAATGAGCAACCTATTGCATCATCGACTTCTTCGAAATCAACGCCAAAAAGAACTGGGACATGGTCAAATGTGAGAAATGTATCTTTCACATTTTGAAACTGTAGTTCGATGTTACAGGGCTTGAACTGCTTGTATTGTCCCTGTTCATTAAGCTCGTTTACGAATTCAGCCGTTTCAATTAGGAATGTAACCGTGCTTTTGAAAGAGAGGATTTCAAAATTCATTCTTTCAAGTATGGCATCATGAAAATTTGGCCAGTACCCAAAGTGCTGAACGACAAGCTCAGAATTAACTATTCGGTTGACGGTGGAATTTTCAGTTACAGACATGATTTATCGTTAGTCAGAGATGATTCAACAAGCTCAGCATGACGTTCTGGTTTAAAAAAACGAAGCCTTACTCATCAACCCCGTCGTTTCCGGCAGCCCAAATAGTAGGTTCATATTCTGCACCGCCTGGCCTGAGGCGCCTTTCACCAGATTATCAATCACCGAGGTAATCAGGAGTTGCTTGCCCTGCTTCTGCACGTGCAGCAGGCATTTGTTGGTGTTCACCACCTGCTTGAGGTGGATTTCCTTGTCCGATACCGTGGTGAACGGCGCGTCGGCGTAAAACTGCCGGTACAGGGCCCGCGCCTCGTCCTGCGTCAACTCCGACGGCGTGTAGACGCTGGCGAAAATGCCCCGGGCGAAATTGCCGCGGTAGGGGATAAAGTGCATTTCGGTTTCCGACTGCGGCTGCAGCTGCGCCAGGCTCTCGCCGATTTCGCCGAGGTGCTGGTGCGTGAAGGGCTTGTAGATGGACACGTTGTTCGAGCGCCACGAGAAATGCACCGTTTCCGCCAGGCTCTGGCCCGCGCCGGTCGAGCCGGTGATGGCCGAGACGTGAATGTCGTCGGTGAGGCGGCCGGCCTTGGCCAGCGGCAGCAGCGCCAGCTGAATTGCGGTGGCGAAGCAGCCGGGATTGGCAATGCTCTGGGCCTGCTGGATGCGGCTTCTATTCAACTCCGGCAGGCCGTACACGAACTCGCGGCCGGCAAACTCGGCATCCGCGTTCAAGCGGAAATCGTTGCTCAGGTCGATGATGTGCGTGGTTTCGGGCAGGGCGTTTTTCTGGAGCCAGGCTTTGGAGTTGCCGTGGCCGAGGCACAGAAACACCACGTCCTCGTCGCCGGCCAGTTCGGAGGCAAACACCAAATCGGTTTCGCCCACGAGGTCGTCGTGCACGTGATATACGGGGTTGCCCGCGTTCGAGGAGCTGACGATGCCGCCCAGCTCCACGAACTCGTGGTGCAGCAGAATGCGGATGAGCTCGCCGGCCGTGTAGCCGGCGCCGCCCACGATGCCGGCCTTAATTTTCATCGTGCAGGCTGGCGCTAATTTTCAGCTGGTTGCCGAAAATCTTGATGAAACCTTTCGCGTCGCGCGAATCCCAAGCGTTGTTTTCCTCGCCGTAGGTGGCCACTTTCGACTGCATCATGTCGTACTTCGATTCCACGCCGAGCAGGTCGAATTGGTAGGGCTTGAGCTGCACGAACACCTTGCCTGAAACGTGGTTCTGCGACGACGTGAGGAAGGCTTCCATGTCGCGCATCACCGGGTCGAGGTACTGCGCCTCGTGCAGCAGCGTGCCGTACCAGTTGGCGATGTAATCCTTGTGCAGCAGCTGCCAGCGGGTGCTGGTGTGCTTCTCCAGCAGGTGGTGCGCCTTGATGAGGATGAGCGGCGCGGGCGCCTCAAAGCCCACGCGGCCCTTGATGCCCAGAATGGTATCGCCCACGTGAATGTCGCGGCCCACGGCGAAGGCCGCGCCCAGCTCGTTCAGCTTCTGAATCAGGGCCACCGGCGCCAGCGTTTCGCCGTTCAACGCCACGGGCTCGCCTTTTTCGAAGGTGATTTCCACGCGTTCGGAATCGTGGCGCTGCAATTGCGAGGGATAGGCGCTTTCCGGCAGGGCCTCGTGCGATGTCAGGGTTTCGACGCCGCCCACACTGGTGCCCCAGATGCCTTTATTGATGGAATATTTCGCTTTCTCCCAGCTCATTTCGAAGCCCTGCTTCTGCAGGTATTCAATCTCGGCCTGGCGCGACAGTTTCAGGTCGCGAATAGGGGTGAGGATTTCCGTTTTGGGCGCAATTACCGCGAAAGCCACGTCGAATCGCACCTGGTCGTTGCCGGCACCGGTGCTGCCGTGCACGATGTAATCGGCCTCGTTGGCACGGGCATACTCGGCAATGGCCAGCGACTGAAACATTCGCTCAGCGCTCACGCTCAGCGGGTAGGTGTCGTTCTTCAACACGTTGCCGAACAGCAGGTAGCGCAGGCAGTCCTGGTAGAAGCGCGTGGTTACGTCAATCACCTCGTGCTTCACCGAGCCCAATTCGTAGGCGCGCTTCTCGATGGCGGCCAGCTCCTCGGCCGTGAAGCCGCCGGAGTTGACGATGACGGTGTGCACTTCCAGGTCGAGTTCGCGCGACAAATACACAGCGCAAAACGAGGTATCGAGGCCGCCGCTATAGGCGAGAATGGCTTTTTTCTTCATTGCTAGGATGCAGAATCGGTTTCAGAAGCGGGAGTAGGGGCGGGGTCGGTGCCAATAGGCAGCGGCGGCGTGAGGTGGCTGGCGAAATCGGGAACCTGGAGTTGCACGAGTTGCTTTTCGGGCGTGTCGTAGAGCATGCCGGTGCAGAGGCACATCTTGCGCTCGTTTTCCATCAGGATGCCGTAGTTTTTGCAGCTTTTGCAGCCCTTCCAGAAATCTTCGCTGGTGGTCAGCTCCGAGAAGGTGACGGGCTCGTAGCCCAAGTCAGTGTTGATTTTCATCACGGCCAGGCTGGTCGTGATGCCGAAAATCTTGGCCTGCGGGTACTTGGTGCGCGACAGCTCAAATACGGCCTGCTTGATGGCCCGACCCACGCCGCCCTTGCGGATTTCGGAATTTACAATTAGCCCCGAATTGACCACAAAGGTCTTGTCGTCAAAGGTTTCGATGTAGCAGAAACCGGCCAGTTCGTCATCAACGAAGGCGATGATGCCGTCGCCGCTGGCCATCTTTTTGGCCACGTAGTCCGGCTCACGCTTGGCGATGCCGGTGCCCCGTGTTTTGGCCGACTCGACGTACCATTGGCATAATTGTTCAGCGTACTGTGCGTCCGCTGCCGTTGCAACCCGAATTGTCATTTGTTGATTTAGAAGAACTTAGGGATAGATGCGCGGCTGACCGAAACACACGGGTGTACGTGTGATTGCGGAAAAAGCCCAAACCTGTCGGTAAGTGGAGCGGGTACTTGCCCGGCTCAAGTATTGGCCAAGGGGCCAACGTGCGGCTGTTGAAGCCGCTAGGGTCGTCGCACCAAGGCGCAGGTCATTTCGCGCACGTCGGCCACGGCCGGCTCAAAGGCCGGGGCAGGGAACAAAGACGTGGAAATGAGCAGGGGCATGGCGAAAAGCGAAGTCGAATCGGCGCTGTAACGAAGCAGCGAACCAAGAGGTTCAATTCTGCCGCAAAGGTAAAAGGCCCTACTTTTGCCTGCAACATTTCCAGTGTTAATTTTTGGAGTTGGTACTGCCCGGCAGTGAGTTTGCGTCTGGATGAATTTGTGATGAAATCAGAACTAAAAATATTTAAGATAGGCGGCGGGATAATTGACCGCGAAGCCGACCTAATCGAATTTGTGCGCTTATTCGCCAGAATAGCGGGCCCAAAAATTCTCGTGCACGGCGGTGGCAAAGGCGCGAGCGACATGCTGCAGCGGCTCGGCATTGCCCCGCAAATGATGAATGGGCGCCGCATCACCGACGCCGCCACGCTTGATATTGTGACGATGTTCTACGCGGGCAAAACCAACAAGCAGCTCGTGGCGGCGCTGCAGGCGCGCGGCGTCAATGCCTTGGGCCTCAGTGGGGCCGATGGCAACGTAATTGTAGCCGAAAAGCGCCTCGTGCGCGATGTCGACTACGGTTTTGTGGGCGATTTGAGTGAGGCCAGCGTGAATGCCGGGATGATTCAGGCGTTTTTGGGGCTGGGGCTGACGCCGGTTTTCTGCGCCATTAACCACGACGGCCACGGCCAATTACTTAATACCAATGCCGACACCATTGCGGCTTCGCTGGCCAAAGCGTTGAGCAAAGAATACGACGTGGCGCTGCACTTCTGCTTTGAGAAACGCGGCGTATTGGCAGACGTGAGCGATGATAATTCGGTAATTGAAAAAATTACGCTGGCTAATTACGGCGAACTAAAAGAAAGCGGCATTATTGCCGACGGAATGCTGCCTAAACTGGAAAACGCGTTTGAAGCGCTACAGTTTGGCGTGCGTAAAGTAGTTATCGAACACGCCCTGCACATCAACGAAGATTTAAAAACGACCTTATGGCTGAATTAAAAAATCAATTGACCGATGCGGCCGTTGAATTATTAATCCGGCTGATAAAAACGCCTTCGTTCTCGCGCGAGGAAGCCGATACGGCAACCCTGATTCAGGCGTTTTTGGCGGCGCACGGCGTGGCGGCGCAGCGGCAGGATAATAACGTGTGGGCGGTTTCGCGGCATTTTGATGCAGCCAAGCCCACCATTCTGCTCAACTCGCACCACGACACGGTGAAGCCCGGCGCGGGCTGGCAATACGACCCATTTGGTGCTGTGTTGGAAGGCGATAAACTGATTGGGCTGGGCAGCAACGATGCCGGGGCTTCGGCGGTGAGTTTGCTGGCTATATTTCTTTATTTTGAGCAACAGCAACCCCTGGCGTTTAATTTAATCTGCGCCATTACAGCGGAGGAGGAGATTTCGGGCACAAATGGTATCCGCAGCGTATTGCCGAAATTCGGTAAGATTGATTTGGGTATTGTGGGCGAGCCGACCGGCATGAACCTCGCCATTGCCGAAAAAGGGCTGATTGTGCTCGACTGCACAGCCCACGGCAAAACCGGCCACGCCGCGCGCGACGAAGGCGAGAATGCCCTCTACAAAGCGCTGGATGATATTCAATGGCTGCGCAGCTTTCAGTTTCCGGAAGTATCGCCGCTGCTCGGGCCGGTGAAAACCACGGTGACGCAGATAAGTGCCGGCACGCAGCACAACGTAGTGCCCGACCGCTGCCATTTCGTAATTGACGTGCGGACGAACGAACTGTATCAGAACCAGGAAATCGTCGATTTCCTGCGTTCAAATATGCAGTCGGAAATGGTGCCGCGCTCTACGCATTTAAATTCGTCGCGCATCAGTGAAAATCATCCATTAATCCGCAAGGGCGTGGCGATGGGGAAGACGACTTACGGCTCGCCGACGCTGTCGGACCAGAGCATGATGCCGTTTGAAACGCTGAAAATGGGGCCGGGCGAAAGCGCCCGTTCGCACACGCCGGACGAATTTATCCTGCTGAGTGAAATACGCGCCGGAATTCGGGATTACATTGAATTGCTATCGAATTTCGACACGCAAGGTTTCGCAAGGTTAAAAGAGATTTCGCAAGGTTGAAAAAGCCTGCTTTAATTGCTTTTATCGTGCTTCAACTAAAGGCCTATTGTTAGCCAACCCGCAGGGAAAAAACCTTGCGCAACTTATTTTAACCTTGCGAAACTTCGCGCTATGAAGATTTGGGAAAAAGGATTTTCGGTAAACGATACCATCGAGAAATTTACCGTGGGCCAAGACCGGGTGCTGGATATGTACCTCGCCCCGTTCGATATGCGTGCGTCGAAAGCGCAGGCTAACATGCTGGCTAAAGTGGGCCTCATTTCGGAGGCCGAGCGGCAGCAGCTGATTACCGGCCTCGATGAGCTGCTGGCCCAGGTAGATGCCGGTGCGTTCCGGATTGAAGACGATTTTGAGGACGTGCACTCTAAAATCGAGTCGTACCTGACCGAAAAATTCGGCGATGCGGGCAAGAAAATCCACACGGCCCGTTCGCGGAATGACCAGGTGCTGACGGCCATTCAGCTATTTCTGAAAGATTATACCGAGCAGATTTCGGCCAAGATGCTGGCGCTGACGGACGTGTTGCTGCAAAAGGCGGCAGCGCATAAAAATGACCTGCTTCCCGGCTACACGCACTTTCAGGCGGCGATGCCGAGCAGCTTCGGGCTGTGGTTTTCGGCCTATGCCGAGCATCTGCTGCTCGATTTGGCGCTGTTCGAGGCGGCGCATAAAGTGGCCGACCAGAACCCGCTGGGCTCGGGCGCGGGCTTTGGCAGCAGCTTCCCGATTGACCGCGAGATGACGACGCGGGAAATGGGCTTCGGCAGCGTGGCCGTGAGCAGCGTAGGGGCGCAGATGCTGCGCGGCAAAACTGAGAAAACGCTGGCCTTCGCCATTGCCGGCGCGGCGGGTACGCTGGGCAAGCTGGCGTACGATTTGGTGATGTACAACAGCCAGGATTTGGGCTTCGTGACGCTGCCGAAGGAGTTCACGACGGGCTCCAGCATCATGCCGCACAAGAAAAACCCTGACGTATTTGAGCTGGTGCGCGGCCACGCCAACCGCCTGCAGGCGCTGCCCAATGATATTATCTTGGCTACCAGCAACCTGCCCAGCGGCTACCACCGCGACTTCCAGCTGCTGAAGGAATTGCTGTTCGGGCCCATGATGCAGTTTGCGGATTTGCTCGATATGCTGCTGTTTGCGCTGCCGGAAATTAAAATAAAATCCGGCGTAATTGAGCAGGCGAAATACGACCCGATATTTTCGGTGGAAAATATTAATCAGCTAATTATTGCCGGGGTTCCGTTCCGCGATGCCTACCAGCAGGTGGGCCGCGCCGTGGAGGATGGCAGTTATGCGCCGCACCGGGAGTTTCAGACCACGCACCTGGGCAGTATTCACAATCTGGGGCTGGAGGTGATTGCGGAAAAGGTGGCGCGCTGGAAGCAGGGGAGTGCGCTGTTTAATTAGCCGGATTTGTAAATTTTAAGCCCCACAGATTCTGCCCAGATTTCGCCGGAAGGCGCACGATAATTTTGTCAATTATTATCGTTGCACGTTTTGGTATGATTTCGCGGATTACAGGCTGGGGGCTTAGGATTGTTTTGGTGGGCGTGCTGCTGGCGATGACGGGCCCGGCCGGCTGGGCGCAGGGCCTGCGGGTGCAGGTGCGCGACTCACTCCGGCACGAACCGCTGATTGGGGCCAGCGTGGTGGTGCCCGGCA